>WQVN01000013.1 GCA_009785795.1 Coriobacteriia bacterium | reverse complement strand
TTTAAGAAACGTTCAAAGAGTAGGTCGTACTCCAGCGGATCAAGGTCGGTAATGTCAAGCGAATACGCAATGATTGAGCCTGCCGCACTGCCGCGTCCAGGACCTACAGCAATTCCCTGCTTGATTGCCCAACGAGTAAAGTCCGATACAATCAAAAAGTAGGCACAAAAACCTTTTTCTGCAACAATATCCAGTTCAAATTCGAGACGGTCGAGCGCAACCTGTGATAAATCATCGGTGTTGTAGCGATGCTTCAAACCTTCAATACATAACGCTTGCAAATGCTCACGTTCAGACAAGCCTTGCGGAATCTCAATCGCAGGCAAGATTATCTGGTCAAAATCAAGTTCAACATCGCACTGCTGCGCAATCGTCACCGTATTGTCAAAGGCACTGGGATAATCGCCAACAATTTCTTGCATCTCTTCACGTGTCTTCAGGTGACACTCTTCATATGCCTTCATGCGATTAACATCATCAAGCGTTTTACCACCAGAGCCAATACACAGCAAATAATCCTGCATGACATGATCGTCTGCATTAACATAGTGAACATCATTTGTTGCAACTAAGCCCAGTCCCATTTCATCTGCAAGCGATGCAATTCCTGTGCAAAGCTGTTGCTGAGTCACGCCACTTCTTGTCTGTGACCCGTGATTCTGAATCTCTAGATAAAAGCTGCCTGGGTCAAAAACGCCACTGAAGTATTCTGCCCATTTACGTGCATTGTCAGGGTCGCCCTGTTCAATAAAGCTCGAAACTGCACCGTACATGCAGCCAGAAGTTGCGATTAGTCCGCCTGAGTACTGCTCAAGCAGTTCTTTATCAACGCGGGGGCGATAGTAAAATCCTTCTGTTGCCGCATGGCTACATATCTTCATCAGGTTCTGGTAGCCCTGATTGGTGCGTGCAAGCAGTACCAGATGATACAGAGTACGCTCATTTTGGTCGCGAACCAGACGTGAACCTGGCGTAAAGTAGACCTCACACCCAATCAATGGCTTGATGCCAGCGCGTGTTGCCTGCTGATAGAAGTCAATGGCACCAAACATATAGCCATGGTCAGTTATGGCAAGAGCAGGCATTTCCAGTTCT
The DNA here is from genome assembly GCA_009785795.1 of Coriobacteriia bacterium. GTDB lineage: Bacteria > Actinomycetota > Coriobacteriia > WRKU01 > WQUG01 > WQVN01. The sequence continues at coordinate 19,870 of WQVN01000013.1, read as the reverse complement.
TTGGCGCGTGCAATTAGAGGTTTAATTTTTGCTGCCCCGTCAAGCAGTGAATATTCCGTGTGAGTGTGCAGATGAACAAAGCTCATATATTGTTAGTAGTCCTATCCTTACTCTTGTTCAAGTTTTGATATTGCGACAGCATATCCTAAATTGCCGTACTGCAGGCATTTTGACACTCGTGCGATTGTTGTTGCAGACGCACCTGTCTTTTTCTCAATTGTCACGTATGCCATGCCGTCCTTTAGCATACGTGCAACCTGCAAGCGCTGTGCGATTTCAGCAAGTTCGCGCGGAGTCGAAACATCTAACAAAAAGTTAAACAGATCATCACCATTCTCCGACTTGCGCAACACCGTCAGTAAATCTTCTACCGCAGCTGTCCGTAGAGGATGCTCTGCGTTATTATCAGAGCTGTCGTACACCCCGTCTTCTTCCTTCGCCATAGGCAAACCTCTACTTCTTTTTTGATCCTTCGCCAGGCAACATTCGTCTGGCTACAAACACGCCTTCAACCCCTCGAAGCGAACTTAATAAGGCGTTTAGGTTGCTCATTTCACCTGTTTCGAAAAGGAAGCGCATATCCACAATACCATCTTTGTGGGTTGTTGTTGAGGATGACAAAATGTTGACACCACTTTCTGCAATGCGCATGGTTACATCTTGCAATAAGCGCAAACGATCCAGTGCCTGAATAAAGACTTCAATGTGATACGTTGCAACTGCACTGCGGTCCCATTCGACCAAGATAAAACGCTCAGGAGTATCTGACAAGTCCCCCACATTTGGACAGCTCTCCCTGTGTACAGATACGCCACGACCACGGGTTACAAAGCCAACAATCTCGTCCCCAGGAACAGGATTGCAGCATTTGGAGAGTCTGACCAGTACATCGTCGATTCCTGCCACACGTACTCCCCCACCTGTTGGCTTGGGCTTGCGCGCACTGCGCGGAGCAAGCATTGGCGTATCTAGGTCAAATTGTACTGCCTGTTCAGCACGTCCTGGATGAGTCGCACCACCCGGTTTGTCAAAAGCTGTTTCAGCAGCAAGCGCCTTTGCACCCTTGCTATCAGCACGCAACATACCGCTTTCACTTAGCTGCTTAAGCAGGCGCGTACCCACTAGGCGTGCCGACAACTTTGACGAACCAATCTGCGCATACAGGTCTTCACATGTTTTGTAGTGCATTGCACGCGCAACCTGGTCAAGTTCTTTCTCGACTTTGCGCGTTGCAATACTTACCCCATGTTTGCGCATAATCTTCATCAGCATATCGCGTCCGCGACCAACATCATCAACTCTGGTCGCCTTTGACAGATAACTGCGAATCTTGCTGCGTGCACTTGAAGTCGCAACAATGTCTAACCAGTCGCGGCTGGGACTTGAGTTCTTATTGGTCAAAATCTCAATCTGATCGCCCATTTCCAAATGGTAAGCAAGCGGTACAATAGTGCCATTAACCTTTGCACCTACGGTTTGATGACCGACCTCAGTATGAATACTGTAAGCAAAATCAAGTGGTGTCGCGCCCTTCTTCAGAGACTTGACGTCTCCCTCTGGTGTAAACACAAAGACTTCTTCATCAAACAGGTCAATGCGCAAAGCATCCATAAATTCAATAGGGTCACTGGTCTCGTTTTGCCAATCAAGAATTTGACGTAGCCATGACAAGCGATCATCCAGCTTTTCATCATCACTTGCAGACTTGCCTTCTTTATAGCGCCAGTGTGCAGCGATACCGTATTCTGCGCGACGGTGCATTTCTGCCGTACGAATCTGAATTTCAAGCGGACGCCCCGTTGGTCCAATGACAGTAGTATGCAATGACTGGTACATATTAAACTTGGGCATTGCAATGTAGTCTTTGAAGCGTCCTGGCATAGGCTTGTATAGATTGTGCACCATGCCCAACACACCGTACACATCTTTTACCGAATCCACAATAATGCGCAGAGCTAGCAAGTCATATATCTCGCTAAAATCTTTGCCGCGTGCAGTCATTTTTTGATAAATGCTATACAGATGCTTTGGTCTGCCCTGAATACGTGCTTTGATGTGTACCGTATCGAGGACTTCTTCAATCTGTCCCATAATTTCATCGCCATAGGCTTCACGCGCCTCGCGACTTTCTTTTACCATTAGCTCAATCTGGTGATAACGTTCTGGATCAAGATGGGAAAAGGCTAAATCTTCCAGTTCCCACTTAATGGCAGAAATGCCAAAACGATTAGCGAGAGGAGCAAAAATATCAAGAGTCTCCTGCGACTTCAAAATGCGTTTTTCCGCAGGCAGGGCATCCAGAGTTCGCATATTGTGCAGACGATCAGCTAGCTTGATTAGAATTACGCGCAAATCTTTAGCCATCGCAATGACCATCTTGCGCATCGAATCCGATTGTTGCTCTGTGCGCGTACTGTAGCTAACGTGACCGAGCTTTGTCACTCCATCGACTAGTCCTGCAACTTCTTCGCCAAAAATCTCTGAAAGGTCAGACAGACTGATATTCTCGACATCTTCAACAACATCATGCAGTAAGGCTGCCTGAATAGTCGCACTATCCATCTTCATGCCACTCAAAATATGAGCCGTCTCAAGCGGATGCATAACAAAGGGATCACCAGACTTACGCACCTGTCCTGCATGCGCCTTTTCTGCAAAGTCGTAGGCCTTACGAATCACATCAACATCTGCATTGGCATTTGTCGCCAAAATATCTTCTATCAGCACATCTATCGTAATGTTTTTTGTATCACTCATGTGCCTATTATAGTCCAAATAATGACGCAAGAAGGGACGTCTGTACCTGACACTTCTATAGACGACTTGCAGCTATGCTACCATCAACCTCATGGTTTTTTCTCGCAACATTGAACTCAAGCAATTTCGTGCAGGACTACGCAGTGGATTTCCTATTTTTCTGGGATACTTGCCTGTAGGAATTGCGTACGGAATTCTAACGGTCAATTTTGGATTTACTCCCATCCAAGCCATACTGGCATCGGCACTTGCCCTGTCAGGAGTCGGACAGTTCGTTGCACTCTCGACCCTTGCGCTCAGCGAATCTGTCATGGCAAGCATACTAGCATCAACGATTGTCAATCTGCGCTACATTCTGTTTAGCGCAAGCCTTTCCCCTCATCTGCAGGGACTAAAGATGCGCATCCTCGCAGGCATTGGCTTTACCACCACTGACGAATCCTTTGCCATCAACAGCACTGAAATCCGCGAATTGCGCGCAAGTCCTCACAGCATGTTTGGCGTAGGAGCAATTGGTTGGTTGGGCTGGGTACTGGGCACGGGAATAGGAACGATAGGTGCACAGTTTTTGGGTGACTTATCTGCCTGGGGTATTTATTTCGCCATACCTGCCATGTATGCCGCTCTTTTTGTCGCACTTGCAAACAACCGCAAGCAAGTCTACTGCGGATTAGGTGCTGCTGCCATTACCTTGGGACTTTACGGTCTGACCTTACTGGGACTGCAGCTCGAAACATATTGGTTCACCATAATTACTGCCCTAATTGCTGCAACCCTTGCCGTATTGATATTTCCCGACAAAGGCGACAACAGTGATGGTGTACAGGTCAATACAGACAAAGACATCAAGGCAGCAGAAGCAGCAGAGGGTGTCCACTCATGAATCTCTCTTTTGAACATGCTATCTATGCCTTAATCGCAGGCATGTTTGTGCTGAACTTTGCATTGCGCTTTATTCCCCTTGCCTTGCTATCGCGAGTTTCTATTCCCAGACCTATTATGCGCTGGCTATCTTACATGCCTATGGCAGTAATGGGCGCATTAGTTGCGAGTGCAATTCTTATTCCTGCACTTGAGCGTTTCTTTGCAGAGCTAATTTGGTTTAGAACAGCTCCTCGAGAATGCGGAAGTACAACACCCGAACTATTTCCCCTGTTCGTGCATCACGAAATTTTTGGCATGATTGCTGCCATGCTGACTTACTATTACACAAAAAGTTTTGTCGGAGCCACCCTGGCTGGAGTAATCGTATTTGCACTGCTACAATTACTTGTCATTCCACTTTAATATCTTTTTAGGAGCAATACAGTGACAGCGTATCTTAGAGACATTACAACCTTGGTCGTGGGAACAGGTCCTGCCGGCGTTATGGCAGCATATCATGCAGCTCCTGCAGGTTCAGTGCTAATGGTTGACACCTTTACGCTTCCACGCGATAAGAGTTGTGGAGGAATGATTCATCCTCTGTCCACCAACATCTTAAATGAAATCGCTCCCGTACCTAAGAGCTTGTTGCTGGATCCACCTCAGGTTCAATTTCGCTTTAATGACTGGGATAGACAGATCGTAAAAAATGTCGACCTGCACTTTCTTAATGTCGATCGCATTCCCTTTGACGAATGGATGATGACTCTGCTTCCAGACAATGTCGAAGTTATGGATGCAACCTCTTTTGTGACACACGAGGTCTTGCCAGATGGTCGTCTAAAGGCCACCCTGCGCAAACACGGTGGTGCACTCAAGCATGTTGTCTGTGACCATATTGTTGGAGCTGACGGGCCACGAAGCACTGTGCGCAAAGCAATCGACCTGCCTGCTTATAATCGCTACATTACTGTTCAAGATTACTGCAAGCGTGAGGGCGATATTGAACCTGTCTTTGACTGTTTCCACTTTGCAGGTATCCCCGAATTTGCTGCGGGCTACATCATCCCAAAAGATGATCGTGTTCTGGTCGGACTAATATACTTCCCCAATACCAAACGCGCACATGAATTGCAGGACAAGGCTTTAGACAAGCTGCGCGAGAGACTGCCAATTGGCGCAAGTCTAAAACGTGAAGGTTGGATTGCACCAAAGCATAACAGCGCAGAAGATGTATCCTGCGGCATGGTGTCAGGCAATGGTGCAGTACTGCTTGCAGGAGAAGCAGGTGGCTTTATATCCCCCACATCAGGTGAAGGCATCAGTTGGGCACTGGATACGGGTAGACTTGCTGGCAAGGTCATTGCAAAATATGACAACGCCGCAGACATGTTACGTAGCTATGAAGATCAAAGCGCACACCTCAAGCGCGATATTGCACGCAGGTTGCGCTTTTATCCGTTCATGACTTCAAAAATGGGCAAAAAGTTCGCAAAGTATATTCCTGAACCAGTAATCTCGCACTTTACCCAAAATCTATAAACCAACGTGAATCTGGATTTCTGGCGTGCCTCCTGTAGCTCTGATAAGCACTCCAGAGATCCAGAATCAAGAAGGCTTGCAAAATTTTATTTGTTAATCGTAGTAACTACGCGTACAAATGAAATCTTCAATCCGACGCCGAGCTTGGATTTCTGGTGTGCTTATAATTCTAAAGCTTGCTTCAAAGCAGGTGCACGCCTACGCGACACAGGAAGATCTTCATCGCTGCCATCTACGGTGATGGTCAGCGCTCCGCCACCTGGCGAATTCACACTACGAATATTTGCAAGATTAATTAGATATCTACGATGAATCCTAAAAAGGCTTGACCCTTCGAATTGCGCTTCGATTTTAACAAGCGTCTTTGTAGATAGATAGCGATCAGTTGCAGTGACAATATAGCTGTAGTCATCGCGTGCCATAATATAGCAAATGTCACGAATGGGAATAAAGAGCTTTTTACCACCCTTTGTCACCATAATGCGTGCATTATCGTTTCCATCTTCTGCCTGTATTTGACCCGTATCACAAGCACTTTCTTCTCTTGCAGCATCTTCGCTCTTTTGTTGGTTGATTTTTTGACGCACCTTTTCAACTGCTGCACATAAGCGATCCATGTCAACAGGCTTTACCAGATAGTCAGTAGCGTCGACTTCGAATGCCTTTACTGCATACTGACTGTGAGCAGTAACAAAAATCAGTGCTGGCGGATTAGGATGTGAGGACTTGAGACCCTCTGCAAGCTGGATTCCCGTAATACCGGGCATATTGATATCAAGGAATACAACATCTGCAGACGATTTCTTAATGAGCGCAACAGCATCGCGCACATTTCCTGCTTCACCTACGACAGTGATTCCTTTTATGTCGTCAAGCAAAAAAGCAAGTTCGCTTCTTGCAGGCAATTCATCATCAATTACAAGTGCGCGAAGGTCTGTGTGTGCATTCATGATTTTTCTCATTTCCGTATATTTAATCCTTGCTAAACTTTTGTGAAGGTGCTGGTCAAAGCACTGTAGTCAACGCTGCGTTCACCACGCATCAAAGACTGCAATGCCACGTCGTCAGACAATTTCTCAACTGTTTGTGGCCAGACACGCTGCAGCGCAAAGTAATTAGCGCAATTTGTACGAGCGTACGTATTCGCACGTCCTAAAGCATCCCAAGCAGCACGCCAATATTCCCCCCGTGTGGGTCCAGATATGCTACGCAGTAATCCTGTCGCAAAAGCACGGAATGGAGTAGACGCTGCGATACTGCCTCCTGGATATGGCATTAATGATCTTGCCGTGATTTGCACAAGGTCAACTTGTGATTTTGCAAATTCAAGTTTTCTGTGTTCGTAGACCATGCGGTAGATATTTTGACGAAAACGTGCAGCTGGTCCGCGACCTGTTTCTGGTGAATCATGGCGTATCATCCATTGAGAGTCAATGTAGACATTACCGCCATGCATACGCGCATTTATCACGTAGTCAACATCTTCGCCGCGCATAATCCAAGGATCAAACGCAACCTTTGTAAACATTTCGCGATGGATAGCAAAGCAGCCTCCGAAAGCAATTGTGCTGGGATGCAGACGTGGTGGCTTTAGCGAACGTGCAATGGATTGATTAAGTAGTGGTACATCTTTCCAAAAGATATCTGCCCAATGTCGCTTTACGTGTGGTGCCAGCTTGTTCAGACTTGCAATATCAGCAGCATCGCCTGCCTTTAGCTGGCCTGTACCCATCTGGTAATAATCACCTGTTATGTCAGTAACCATACCGCTTTTTGCAAGCAGATATCCACCTGAATGAATCGGTCGTCCCAATCCAAACACAGCCTGTTCCATAAAGTCTGGCTGATCGACAAATTCATCGTCATCCATAAAGATGAGCGAATCATGACCCAGAATTGCTGCTGCCAAGCAGCCGAGATTACGCACAGCTCCATAGCTCTTGATTGAAAGTGCTTCGACAAGATTAGCCAATTCAAGTTGCTCTAGGCGACGGAATAAGGAGCTGGTCTCTGATGTCCCCAGAACTATAATATCTAAACGGGGGAACTGATCAGCAATTTCACGAACGCGTTCATCTGCGCGCACATCAATCAAGGCATCAGTTGTGGCTACTACTAAGATGATTTTATTAACTCCACGCAATTGCGACAGCGATGTCAAGCAGCGCATAAGAGGTGGCTGTGGGTCGTCAATAGCAGTAGGATGTGAAAATGGTGCACCTGAACTTGCTTGGTCAAAATCGCTCTGTGCATTTGCAGCACCAGATTTTCGCCGACCATTTCCTGCGCCAGACCTTTTATCAGAATCCGCATCTAATCGCGCAGAAGTTTCTGACTTTGTCCAAAAGGTTGGTATGATAATCGCGGGTTGCAGCGCCACTTAGTCCTCCATCTTTGACTGTCCGGTTATGTTCCCTGCTGTCTGCTGTTTGAGCCCAGGCAATATGCGTGGCATTGCTTTCGCTAAAGGCAATCCCAGACCATAGACAATAACTAATTGTCCAAAGCCAACAGTAAGCACACCAAACAAGTACATGTAAATAAAACTGCTACTTGCCGTAACGCCAAGGAATGACTGGTCATAGAAAACCTCTAAGTAGCCCATTGCAGCCATTATTGTCGGCAAGTATGCTGGCACAATGAGTGCATTGAACAAAACAGGACCCGCAAGGGCAAGTGCTATGCTTCGCCTGCGTAGCCTATATGTCCACAACGCGCCTAGCAGGGTTGCAAGTGTACCAAAAACCACATCAAGCATGCCCAGCGCGCCAGATCCTGTCATGGCAGCGTTGATAAGGTTCGCCAGTAACGTTCCCAGCGCAAGACCAGGAACAGCTGCCGAGAAGAATAGGGGCAAGACCGTAAGTGCTTCGCTTAAGCGAAATTGCACAGGTCCCCATGCAAAAAATTGCATGAAGTACAACACCAATAAAGTCACCGTTGCATGAACGGCTGCAATAAGTCCTGTTTTAACTACGAACTGTGTACGTGTACTAGCTGTGCTGTCGGTATGCTCGCCTTCCTTATCGCATTGAGAACTTTCACCATCTGTCATGGCAATAGAGCCTGCGCAATCTGTACCGCATTTAGTGCCGCACCTTTACGCAACTGATCAGCTACACACCATAGAGCAACACCCGATTTGACACTATTGTCAACACGCAGGCGACCTACATAGGTTTCATTTGTTCCGTTGGTAGGATAAGGCATTGGATATGCCTTATTTTCAGGATCATCAATAACTACAACACCAGGTGCATTCTCGAGGGCTTCTCTAACCTGATCAAGTGTTGGATAGTCACGTCCTGCAGCATCAAGTGCGTCAGTATCAAATTCAATATTAATAGATTCAGAGTGTGATCTTAAGATAGGAATACGCACACAGGTAGGAGCGACTTCTAGGTTTGGCGCATGCATAATCTTCTTTGTCTCGACAACCATCTTCCATTCTTCTTTCGTGCTGAGGTCGTCCATAAAGACATCAATTTGTGGAATGCAGTTAAAAGCGATTTGATGTGCAAACGCCTCGATAGTCAGTTCTTCGTCATGTAGATAAGCATGGGTCTGATCATATAGTTCCTGCATACCTTCTGCGCCTGCACCACTTGCAGATTGATAGGTTGAAACCACAACACGCTTGATGGGTGCCAGTTGATGAATAGGATTAAGTGCAACAACCATCTGGATAGTCGTACAGTTAGGGTTTGCAATGATGCCTTGATGATTTTTGATATCGGCAGCGTTAACTTCTGGTACCACTAAAGGAACATTATCGCGCATGCGAAAAGCACTGGTATTGTCAATCATTACTGCACCACTTGCCACAACGGCAGGTGCAAAGCGCTCACTGACGTCGCCACCTGCAGAAAACAGCACAATGTCAACATCTGCAAAGCTGTCATCAGTCATTTCTTGAACAACTAGTTCACCGTCTGCAGGTGCACCAGGTCCTGTATATGGAATGCGCTTTCCTGCACTACGCGCACTCGCAAGTGCACGAACTTCAGCTGCGGGAAATTCCAGCTGCTCTAGAACTAATAGTATTTCCTTGCCAACAGCACCAGTTATTCCGGCAATGGCAACAACAGGGTTTTTAGGCATGGGTTTTGCGGTATACATGGGCATGCTCCTAACTGCAAACGTAGTGATGGTGCTAACTTCACGACAGCACGGGCTGGACGCACTCCCCCGCTGACTAGTCGTCCAAATCAAGTTCAAAAGCAGTATGCAAGGCACGTACTGCTTCTTCTGTTTGGTCTGCTGCAATTATGCAGCTGACTCTAATGGGTGATGTTGAAATTATGTCGATGTTAATGCCTTTATCTGCAAGCGTCTTGAACATACGAGCAGTAATGCCTGGATGAGTCTTCATCCCCGCACCTACGATGGATACCTTTGCAATATCTTTGTCAATATTCCAAGTACGTGCACCAATTTCTTTCATGGCAATTTCAAGCGCAGAGCTTACGCTGTTAATGTCTGCCTCTGGCACAGTAAAGCTGATATCAGTAAGTCCTGCATCAGATACGTTTTGGATAATCATGTCAACGTTAACGTTGTTTTGTCCCAATATGTCGAATACGGTGGCAGCAACGCCTGGTCTGTCAGGCACGCCACGAATCGTGATTTTTGCCTCACCTGTATCGTGTGTAACAGCAGAAACGACCGCGTCTTCCATATTGGAATCCTCTCCAGTAACGATAGTGCCCATCTGATCAGAGGGAGCAAAAGAGCTGCGACAATGCATCACAACGTCAAAATTGCGTGCAAACTCGACACTGCGCATAGCAAGCACGCCTGCGCCTGACGATGCCATCTCAAGCATTTCCTCGTAGCTGACATAATCAATCTTGCGAGCTTTTGACACAATGCGTGGATCAGCAGAATATATGCCATCAACATCGCTGTATATCTCACAAGCATCAGCCTTGATGCCTGCAGCTAATGCAACTGCTGTTGTGTCGCTGCCTCCACGCCCCAGTGTCGTGATTTGACCATCAAGAGTGCGTCCCTGAAAGCCCGCAACAATGACAATTTTCTTCTGGGCAAGTGCGGTCAATACGCAGGCAGCATCAATGCGTACAATCCGAGCCTTTGAATAAACGGCATCAGTAACAATACCTACCTGAGACCCCGTAAATGATATAGCTTCATAGCCCTGTTGCTGGATTGCCATAGCAAGCAATGCGATAGTAACCTGCTCGCCTGTGGACAGCAACATATCGAGTTCGCGCTTTGAAGGACTGGGTGTGATTTGTTCAGCCTGAGTGATTAAATCATCAGTAACTTTACCCATGGCAGATACAACAGCAACCACGTCATCACCTGATTTTGCACGCTCAATTAGGCGCGCAGCAACACGGTTCAGACGTTCAGTGTCTGCAACAGATGTTCCCCCAAATTTCATAACAACTCGTGCCATAGCACTAGTATACGACAGAAAGGACATTTAGGTACAGAGAAAAATATAAGATATCTTCGACAAAATTCAGCGCAGTGCACGTATGCTCACATTGCACGCATGTGATTTCTTGCGTGCCTACTAATAGGAGGTCTTGCCGCAGTGCACTATGATAGAGTAGAGGAACGCTTTGGGCGTATCAGTGCCCCCATGGCTCAGGGGATAGAGCGTCTGCCTCCGGAGCAGAAGGCCGCAGGTTCGAATCCTGCTGGGGGCGCCATATTGGCACTGTTGGCAAACACAGTATTGAGGGGAGTTCACATGACACAGGATAAGCTTGGTACGGATAAATTACAGAACCCGTACTTGAAGGAACTGATGGAGCGTGTTGTTGCGCGTAATGCAGGTGAATCTGAATTTCATCAAGCCGTACTGGAAGTTTTTGAATCACTTCAGGTTGTTATTGATCAGAACCCTGAATTTGTGCGCATGGGTGTAATCGAGAGTATTGTTGAGCCTGAGCGTTTTATCAAGTTTCGCGTACCCTGGCTAACTGATGACGGTCGCGTCTTTGTCAATCGCGGCTTTCGTGTCCAGTTTAACGGTGCCATCGGACCCTACAAGGGCGGCGTACGTTTTCATCCCTCGGTAAACGAAAGTATTATCAAGTTTCTCGGATTTGAACAAACTTTTAAGAATGCACTGACGGGACTGCCGATGGGTGGCGGCAAAGGTGGTTCTGACTTTGACCCCAAAGGCAAGTCTGATGCAGAAATTATGCGTTTTTGCCAGAGCTTCATGACCGAGCTATCACGCTATATTGGCGCAAATACTGACGTCCCTGCTGGCGACATTGGTGTGAGTGCACGCGAAGTTGGCTGGATGTTTGGACAATATAAACGTCTTGCAGGTGAACTTGACGGTGGCGTAATCACCGGTAAGGGAATCGGCTATGGTGGTAGTCTGGTGCGTATGCAGGCAACAGGTTATGGTACCTGCTATTTTGTCGAAAACATGCTTGCGGCAAAGGGGCAATCTTTTGATGGCAAACGTGTTGTGATTTCTGGATCAGGGAACGTTGCAATATATGCAGCACAAAAAGCAATGCAGCTAGGTGCAACAGTTGTTGCCATGTCAGATTCTGGCGGCTACGTTCATGATGCAGACGGTATCGATCTGGACCTTATAAAAGACATCAAGGAAGTTCGTCGTGCACGTATTAGCGAATATGCTACAGAGCGCACATCTGCAACCTGCAACGAAGGATCACACAATATTTGGAATGTGCCCTGCGACATTGCCCTACCCTGTGCCACTCAGAATGAACTTGACGAAACTGCTGCACGTACTCTAGTTGCAAATGGTTGTATCTGCGTTGCAGAAGGAGCAAATATGCCCTGTACTCCAGAAGCAGTAGAGGTCTTTCAAGGCAGCGGTATATTATTTGCTCCGGGCAAGGCAGCAAATGCAGGTGGAGTTGCAACCTCTGGACTCGAAATGAGTCAAAACTCACTACGTTATAGCTGGGATTTTGAAACTGTCGACGAAAAGCTCAAGGGTATCATGAAGGGCATTTATGAAAATGCCAGTTCAGCAGCTGCAGAATATGGTGCACCTGACGATTTAGTCCTAGGTGCAAATATTGCAGGCTTTACGAAAGTTGCACATGCAATGCTTGCCCAGGGTGCTGTCTAGAATTGCACTTAATCATAGTAAACCCTGCCGCAAATAGCGGCAGGGCGGCAGAACTAATCCCACTAGTTGAGCAGTGTTTTGCACAAGCACAGCTGCCCTACAGGCTCGTACTGTCAGAATCTGCGGGACATCCCGAAGCAATTGCCCGTAAAGAAGCTACCGCTGACACATGCGCTATCATCGCCGTAGGTGGTGATGGAACGGTGAGCGAAGCAATTAATGGCATTATGTCCTTAGATGCAGGGCAACGCCCTGCCCTCGGCATTATAAGTGCTGGAAGTGGCAACGATGCTGCACGAGGTTTTGGGATTTCCAGTAACCCAAAAGCTGCAATTGATGTCGTACTTGATACGCACAGCAAAACATTCGACATTGGCAAAGTCAACGACCGCTATTTTGCAAGCAGCTTCTCAATTGGTCTCGATGCTATGGTAGTTGAACAAACTCTGAAGTATAAAGCTACGAAAGGCTGGACAGGTTCTCGCCTTTATTACACTTCCCTACTTAAGATAATCACTTCAAGGTTACAAGCTGTGGAACTTGCTATCAACTACACAGATGACAATGGCAGCACAGAACCCGTCAATGTTCAGGTATTGCTTTGTGCAATAACAAATGGACAGACCTATGGCGGAGGAATCCCTATTAATCCAGGCGCACACCCCAGTAATGGACAGCTTGCACTTGCATGGATAGATTCAATGAATGTCCTTGAGACGCTTACTCGCCTGCCCCTTATAACATCTGGCAAGCACATTAACTTGAAGGTCTACAACCGCAAAGAAATCACCAGCGCAACGGTGCAGTCTACAAATGGCACAAAACTTCCCGCACAGGCAGATGGCGAATTGTTCTACGACTGCAGTTTTGAAATCTGTGCGCATGCAGCAAAGCTGAAAGTTTTGACTCCTTCTAGCACCCTATAAAACTTCATTCAATTTTATCCCTAGGGGGGGCTTGTGGGCACACTTTGTTCAATATACACTTCATATTATTAGCAAGATAATTATTACAGTATGAAGGAGTAATGCTGCATGAGAAAATGCATCAAAGTCGCTCTGGCTCTAGTCCTACTATGCACATTACTTTCACTTGCAGCTTGTGGCGATGACATAATTGCTGATGATATTCCTGAGCAACAAGCAACAACACGGGTCATCGTTGATTCCCTGGGGCGTAAGGTTGATATTCCTGCTGAAGTATCCAGCATTATCACCCTGGGATCAGGTGCACCGCGCCTTGCCACCTATCTGGACGTTGTAGACATGCTGGTAGGAGCAGAAGAATACGATACCGAGGATGTCGTCGTAATACGCGATTACAATCCTGTACACATTGACACTTTTCGTGAACTGCCTATTGTAGGAGCAGGTGGCGGCAGTGGCGACAACAATGGTTTTCCCGAAGAAATTATTGTCGTTGCACCTGATGTTATCATCGCAGGATTTGATCTTGAAGCTGCTGATGAGCTGCAAGCGCAAACCAATATTCCCGTAGTTTCAATACGCCATCAAACTGGTCTTGCTCATGAAAGTTTCCGCACAGCTTTAGAGGTTTTCGCTGAAGTTGTAGGGGCTGAACAACGCGCAGATATGATTCTTGACTTCATTGACACCGCTCTTGCTGATCTTGATGAGCGCACCACCGACATTGATGACGCCGAGAAATTACGTGTCTACGCTGGTGCTGTCACATGGAACGGTAGACGCGGTTTTGGAGGCACCTATTCGGATTTTGGACCTCTTGTCGCCATAAACGCACTCAATGTTGCCAATGATGCAGGCATTGATGGTTTTTACGAAGCTGATTTTGAGGCAATACTTGTCTGGGATCCAGATGTAATCTTTCTTGACCCTGGCAACATGGATCTGGTAAATGATGAATATCGCGCCAATCCAGACTACTTTAATTCTTTGAGAGCAGTTCAAGACGGTCGTGTCTACACTATGCCAGCCTTTAACTTTGCGGGCACCAATATTACTTACGCGCTTATCAATGCCTACTATGCAGGCACTGTTTTATTTCCTGAAGAATTCTCTGACGTTGACATAGAGGATAAAGCAGGAGAAATTCTAATGACCTTCTTGGGAGAAAACACTTTTGAAATAATGTACGATGGTGGACTCTTTTACGACAGTCTTATTATTGGAGAATAGAAGCATCTCATTATGCATCTAGCGGGAAAACGCACAGTAGAAAAACAGTCTTTTGAAAGGCAGCAGAGTAGTCATCATCATGGCCACAGTCACGATGATGGTCGCGATAGCAAGCATGGTCTGAATCACGATCACACGCACGAACATGACCATTACAATGACTATCGCAAACACATAGGCAAAAAGTGGCTCACTCTGCTAGTCCTGACAATCGTTCTTGTCTGCACGGTACTTATTTCTGCATCAGTAGGTTCATCAGGCATTTCTATTGCAGAAGTAGTGCGAGCATTCTTTGGCGGCGGCCAGGAAGTCAGTAGAACTATCCTCTGGAATGTGCGCATTCCTCAGATTGCAACAGGCATTGCTGTGGGCGTCGCCCTTGCTATGGCAGGCTGCATTATGCAAAATGTATTGCGCAATCCCCTCGCTTCAGCCTCTACTCTGGGTATCGCACAGGGTGCATCTTTTGGTGCGGCAATTGCCATTGTGTTCTTTCAGGCTGGCGTTCAGTTAGGCGCTTCTTCGGCAGTAACCCATGCCATCACAAGCCCTTCCCTTGTGGTCATCTTTGCTTTTCTCGGAGGCATTGCAACAACAGCAGTAATCCTTTTACTTGCTCGCGTTAGCGGAGTCAGTCCAACATCCTTAATTCTTGCAGGTGTTGCACTGAGTGCAATGTTTACTGCAGGAACTGCACTTATTCAATATTTTGCCGATGACGTTAGAATCGCCTCGATTGTTCACTGGACTTTTGGCAATCTGGGACGAGCCGGCTGGAACGAAATTGCCATCATCTTTGCCTTTAATGTTATTGCCTTTTTATACTTTATCTATAATCGTTGGAACTACAATGCAATTGAAGCAGGCACCAGTACAGCAAAAAGCTTGGGTGTCAATGTCAACAGCACCGTACTGGTCGGCATGACCGCAAGTACCCTAATATCGGCAGTTGCCATTGCTTTTGTGGGAACAATTAACTTTATTGGGCTTATTGCTCCCCATATTATGCGCAGATTCATTGGAAACGATTATCGCTTTCTTATCCCCTGTTCGGCTTTGATGGGAGCAGTCATTATCTTGGTTGCTGACGTTGCATCACGAACGATAGCAATGCCTGCGATACTGCCAATTGGCGCATTGACATCCTTTATGGGTGCGCCCCTCTTTTTATACTTAATTGTTAAGCAGGGTAAGCGCACAACATGAAGCAAGAAAAAAGTCCACTGGTAGATACGCCAAATCATCAGGCTGAAAGTTCACCCATGATTTCAGTTCGGGGCATTTCTCATGCCTATCATGATAAGGCTGTTTTGAATGATGTCAGCTTTGAAGCTAGAGCTGGTGAGTGTGTCGCTATTTTGGGCAACAATGGCGCAGGCAAAAGCACGCTGATTACCTGTGTGAACAAGATTCGAACACCTAAATCTGGCGAGGTTTTTGTACGTGGACAAAACTTTTTTGAAATGTCGCGTAATGAGCGTGCCCGTACCATGTCATATGTTGCACAAAGCAATGAAGCAAGTCAGATTACTGTCTTTGATGCAATCTTGCTGGGAAGAAAGCCTTATATTAAGTGGTCGCTTAGCCCAGAAGATATTGACAAGTGCAATGCTGTCATTGAACACATGGGGCTCGAGGACTTCAAGCTGCGCAACATTGACGAATTGTCTGGTGGTGAACTGCAAAAGGTAATGCTTGCACGCGCTCTGGTGCAGGAACCGAAAGTGTTGTTACTAGACGAGCCCACCAGTAGTCTTGACCTAAAAAATCAACATGCCGTGTTGTCCTTTGTCCGAGATATTGCTACACATCATCACATTACCGTACTGACTGTATTGCACGACCTTGGCCTTGCCTTGCGTTACTGCGACAAGTTCCTGTTGCTGCAGGCAGGCAAGGTATATAGCTATGGCGACCAATCAACTATTACTGAGCAGGCAATTTTTGACATCTATGGGGTCAAGTCACACATTGTCGAAGTTGAGGACCGCAAAGTCGTTATTGTTGATTAGTGCAAACCATAATCGACAAAAGCATGTATCTTATTTCAGTTTGCTCCTTGCTGCGCTAAACTAGATACCAAATACATTGGATTTATGAATGGAAAGGTTCCCATGTCGAAAAGAATACTAATCTTTGCCCTATGTGCACTCTTTGCTCTAATTTTCGCCGTAGGATGTGGCGGCGACAATGATGTCGACGATGCTGATGCAGATACAGCGCAACCTAATCCTGTCATTCGAGAATTCATCGACGAGAATCAAGAAATGCTTGAAATGGCTTCACAAGATCACTTGGAAGCTATGGGTCCAGGCGGAACGGTAAATTTCTTTGCAGGTAGCGGTGATGAATTTATCTACTTTTATACCATGGGTCCAGGCCCCAGCGTACATGAGGTATTTGAAGATGAGTCTGGGGACTTAAGCACCCTTAAAGACTATATTGCGCCCTTTGTAGAGGATCCTGCAAATGTGGAGATGTACCAAAATCTTGCGGGTGATTTGGCAGAATTGATTGGACTTGATTCACTGACCGTTACCGTGTTTTACTATGACGGACAAGGCGAGTACATAATTTCACGAAGCTTTGACAGTCCTTAGTGATAGATTTTGCATTTAGGAAGAGAATACATGAGCAGCATCCCCGACAATTTTAAATCGCTTTACAGCGGTAAAACAAAAGAGGTTCTTGCCGATACGCAAACTGGTGACACCTACCTGCTATACAAGGACAGTGCAACGGGCAACGATGGAGTGTTCGACCCGGGTTCAAATACTGTTGGTGGCAGTGTCGATGGCAAAGGTAAGATAGGGCTTGTCATCAGTGCTTATTTCTTTGAATTGCTGGAACAGCATGGCACCTTAACTCACTTTCTTGGCGCAGATCTGGACCGTGGACTCATGAAGGTTCGTCAGGTAGATGTCGTGCCACTTGAATTTATCCTGCGCTACTACACGGCAGGCAGCATCTGTCGTCGCTTTGATCTTGAGCCTGGAATTCCTTTTGATCCACCCTATACTGAAGTGACCTTGAAGAGTGACGAGCAGGGTGATCCCCTTATTGATGAGCGTCTCTGCATTATGAAGGGCTATTTGCAACCAGGCGAGTATGACCAAGCATTGGACACTCTAAGCCGCATTGCTGCTGTCCTACGCAGTGAACTTGCTGCCATGAACCTAATATTGATTGACCTGAAAATTGAACTGGGATTTGACCAAGATCGCAACATTGTGCTGGTCGATGAAGTAACTCCTGACATCTGGAGGGTACAGGATAGTAACGGCAACATACCTAACCAGATTGATTGCGCTAATCTTATCTTAGAGCGCATTGAACAAGCAGTCTAAGTCTCGCAAGCACTCATCTGAAGGTTCGCCGTGGACTGGACTGCTTAAAACAGCACTGAACATTGTCAAAGAAGCATCCACCAGATGAAACGTATGTTAGGGATACAACATGACTGAAGTACCTCCAAATCAACGTAAAAGTCCGCGTGAAAGCGCACAAGATTTCATTGAGCAATTTGGTGTTCCGCGCTGGCTTGTAAGTGGTGGTCTGACTTCGTTAATGATTCTGTTTTTGGGCGTTGGCATTGCAGGCTTTTTGTACCTGTTTAATTTGACTTCTGCGGTGTCTGTTCCCCTGCTGCTCGCAGCCGTTGTTGCAGTGATTGCCTATCCACTGGTAAAGCTGGGTGACAAAATAAAGCTGCCGCGTGTAATCTCTTCTGTATTGGTCATTGCTCTAATTTTGGGACTCGCCTACGGCACAATTCATGTTACCTTTACGGGAGTTGTTAGTCAGGCTCCTGTTATTGGTCGTCAAATTGCAGACGGTGCAAACGATCTTTCAGAGTATGCACAAGACCTACTGATCAGCGCAGGTGTTCCCACCGAGACCGTTGATGGCTACATGCAGCAAATCAATGATGGCATTGGTGCCATATTCACAGGAACAGGCAATGGAAATGGATACAATGGAACAAATGGCACCAACGATAATACAAGAACCACTAATGGTGCAGCCTACACTGACTACAATGTAATTGACGGTACAACTACTCCTACGGGTCTGAGCAACATTGGGTCTGGCATTCTGCAAGGTGCAAGTGCCATTGGCAATTTTCTCACAGGTCTTGCAGGCGGCATTTTCTCTGCCTTTATCTTTCTTGTCTTTTTGTATTATTTCCTTTCAGATTTTGAGCGCATTCGTGACTGGATTAGCACCCGCATATTCAAAGATCCTCGCCTGGGCAGAATCGTCATTAATGATGTAACATACTCGCTTAGTGGCTATTTCAGAGCAACAACTCTTACGGCAGTCATCGTAGCTATTGCCATAGGTATTCCCTTGTGGATTATGGGCGTACCACTGATTATACCCATCATCATCGTTACAGTACTTACCGCCTATATCCCCTTTTTGGGCGCGATTATTGCAAGTGTCTTTACGGTATTGATTGCTCTTGCACACGGTGGAATTTATTTCGCATTGATAGCGATCGTTGTTATGTTGATTGCAAACAACGTCTTACAAACCTTTGTTAACAACAAGTTGATGGGCGACTATCTGAATCTGCATCCCCTTGCAGTATTGATTGCAACACTTTTCGGAACCGTTGTTCTGGGCCTATTGGGAGGCGCCCTGGGTGCTCCATTCCTTGCGATTGGAATTGCAGTGTATCACCGCATCAAGATGGCACGTGATGGCGAGCTGAGCGATAATGATCTTGAAGAGCGCAGACACAATGACGGCGAGAGCCTTGTAGGACTTATTGGTCCGTTAAAACGCTTGCTTGATTCGCGGAAGGCAGCAAAAGAAGCTGGCTAGCTGGCAGTTATAGCGCAGTGATAATCGCATCTGTCAGAGATGTTGCCGTTGCCTCATCTGCCTGTACAATATTTGCAGGATTAATCCGTGAATGCACTAGTTCATCTGTCGTAACGGGTCCAATACTGAACACTCTGCGCTGATGTTGATTTAAGTAGCCGAGTGCGTCCATACCTGCAGCTTCAAGGATTCCTATGAAGTGCCGCGCTGTTGAAGACGAGGTAAATACAATCCCGTTTGCATTGTCGAGTTGTGCCAGATCTTCTGTCGCTACCTGTGTACACACTGTTTGGTATACGGGCGCAATAGTGACCTCATAGCCAAGGCGTGCTAGTTCCTCTGGCAGAATTTCGCGTGCTTCAAGTGCACGTGGAATCAATATGCGCTCTAGTCTGGCAGCAGCATCCCCCATGTCTTGAAATGCCTGCACTAACCCTTCTGCCTGATACTGCTGTGCCAGCAAATCTGGATACATTCCCTGCTGCTTTAAAGCCTCTGCCGTCGCAGGTCCCACAACCGCCGTCTTTGCGGATATGTCACCCTGTTCCGCCGCATGCACGTATTGGAAAAAGTGGTCAACTGCATTTGCAGAGGTAAAGATAATCCACTCATAGTTATCTAATTC
>WQVN01000012.1 GCA_009785795.1 Coriobacteriia bacterium | reverse complement strand
GCTCGTATGTAGATCTTTTACGCTAAGCAGCATCGTTTTTCTCCTCATCCTCTTTGCTGGTGTCTGCATCCATAACCATAACAACACCATCACTATCCATAACAGTTTTTTCTGAAGCTGCTTTCGGTGCTCCTTTCGCGGTAAGTTCTGGTGGAGTCACCACCTTGTCACCTCTTGAGTCAAGAAGCGCCTGTCTTTTTGCCTTAATTGCTGCTTCCATGTCTTGGCCTAGATAGGCCTCTATAACAGCAGGATTCGATTGAATGTCTGCAGGCAAACCTTCTGCAATTAGTTTGCCAAAGTCTAGCACATAGATGTATTCTGCCAAGCTCATAACAACCTTCATGTCATGCTCTATCAAGAACACGGTGATGTTCAGTTCGTCACGAATGCGCAAAATCAATCTGTCGAGATCTGCGCTTTCAGACTCGTTCATGCCTGCCGCAGGCTCATCTAAGCAAATCAACTTGGGCTCTGTAGCAAGTGCGCGGGCAATCTCAAGACGACGTTGCGCGCCATAAGGCAAACTACTTGCAAGATCGTTAGCATGTTCAGTTAGACCAACAAAATCAAGCCATCGTTCAGAATCCTCTTGAATCTGTTTTTCTTCGCGCTTAAAGGAAGGAGTCCTAAAAGTTGCTGCAAAGGGACCAGACTTTGTACGAACATGACGTCCAACCATGACGTTCTCAAGTGCTGTCATTTCTTTAAACAGGCGGATATTTTGGAAGGTCCGGCTAATTCCCCAGTCAGCAATCACGTGTGGCTTTTTGCCAGAAACTGACTTGCCCTCAAATAATACTTCGCCCTCAGTCGGAGCATAAATGCCTGTCAGCAAGTTAAAAAAGGTTGTTTTACCCGCACCATTTGGACCAATCAGGGCAACAATCTCACCCTGCTTGACAACCATATTCACACTGTCTACCGCACGAAGCCCACCAAACTGGATAGTCGCATCATTAGCCTGCATTAAGTATGCTTCATCTGTCGCTGATACTCTGCTCATAGACTAAGCACCTCCCTTCGAGGCTGCGCTTGTAGATGCAGCACCATCATTTGGGTCTGGCTCATTGTCTTTGCCCAAGCCAAAGAGTGCATAGTTCTTTGGTTTCATAGGAATAAGACCCTTTGTTCTAAATATCATCATAACAACCATGAAAAGACCCAATAAGAGATTACGCAAATTCGAAACCAGGTCTGGAATTCCTTCGCCTATGTCTGCTAGATGATTCATTGCAAACCAGCGAATAAATTCTGGGAATCCTAAGATCAATACTCCGCCCAATATTACTCCAGGGATTGATCCCATTCCTCCAATTACTACTACAGCAAGCACTATTACAGAATTGAAGAAGTTGAACGGTTCTGGGGAAACTGCTCCCATCTGGAATACAAAGCAAGCGCCTGCGACACCTCCCCAAAATGAACCCAGTACAAATGCCCACGTCTTTGCTTTTGTGACATTTACACCCATAGCGGTAGCAGCGACCTCATCCTCGCGCATTGCAGCCCAGCTACGCCCTAGACGTGAATGGTCTTGACGGCGAATAACAATTACAGCAAGGATCAATACAAGCAAGATTACGTAGTACCAATACACATTCCTTGTTACCATAAAATGAAAGTTCAAGTCATTAATCGACCAATAGACAGTTTCGCGAAGCCAGTCAAGAAACGGCGGAGCAGGAATCGTTTCTCCCCTATTGGGAAGCCCCAGCATGCCATTTGTTAGACCGAATGGATTGTTTTGAATAGTAATTCGAACAATTTCACCAAAGCCAAGAGTTACGATTGCCAGATAGTCGCCACGCAGGCGCATTACAGGCAGTGATAACACCCAGCCAACAAGTGCAGCCATAAGTCCTGCGAATACCAGAGCAAAAGGAAATGTCCACATTTGCAAGGTTTCCCCAAGCAAGCTCGCAATAGGCACGGCAATAATCGCAGCCGAATAAGCACCTACCGCATAAAAGGCCATACGACCAAAGTCAAGCATTCCTGCATAGCCAACCAAAATGTTCAGTCCCAGTGCAGATATAGTAAACAATCCAATCAGAATCATTGAAGACAAGAGGTACATCTCGTTCATGCCCTGCAGATAGATTGGTGCAATTAGCAGGAAGACCAAAAGCAATATAAGTAATGCAACACTTAATGGGGACTTCTTCTTGCCGCTTGATTTAAACATTGGCTTTGCCATGCCGCCAAAAATCTTTTCGGCGCTTGACCCAGCTCCTTTTACTGCCTGATCCTCAAAGGCCGCAGTAGTGTTGCTAGATGTATGAGTAGAATTATTCATAATGTTACACCTTCTCTACTACAGATTCGCCAAGCAGTCCACCTGGTCTAAATATCAAGATCAAGATTAGAATTCCAAAGGTAAACGCATCGCGATACGCAATTGAAATGTAACCTGCTGCCAACGCCTCTAAGACGCCAATCAAAAAGCCTCCCAGCATAGCACCGCGCAGGTTTCCAATCCCGCCCAACACTGCCGCTGTAAAGGCCTTCATGCCAGGAAAGAGCCCCATGCTAAAGGTAAGAACACCGTACTTCATGCCAAAAAAGGTACCAGCAACAGCACCGAGTGCTGGACCGATAAAGAAGGTCAGTGCAATTACAGAGTTGATATTGATTCCCATTAAACCTGCTGCATCTTTGTCTTGTGAGGTAGCGCGCATTGCTTTACCAATGCGTGTCTTTGAAACAAAGGTATCCAAAGCAAGCAGGAGAATAATCGATGTTATAAAGATAATTAGGTCAATCGGTGCAAAGCGAACCCCGCCAAAAATAGTAATTGCATTCATATTTGCAAGGAATGCTGGCGTGGGAAAAATCAAACTGTGACCAACTGTAATCAGTACAAAGTTTTGCAAAAAGATTGACATGCCTAATGCCGCAATCAAGGCACAAAGACGCGGAGAGTTTCTGAGCGGACGGTATGCAAGACGTTCAATTGTCATACCAATACAACCCGTAAGCAAGGCTGAGACCCCAAAGGTGATCAGCATCATTATCACAAAGCCTAATGCCGTTGTTGTGAAAAAGGGTTGTGTTGTTTCAAGAAAGCTCAAAAACGGCAGAGCGTCACTCGCAATGCCAATAGTAGTTTCATTGCTCAGCAGATTCAGTACGCCATATCCAATAAAACCACCAGCCATGAACATCTCTGCATGTGCAAAGTTAATCATCAACAGAATACCGTAGACCATGGTAAAGCCCAGCGCGATCAGAGCATACAAAGCACCTACGGTTAAGCCGTCAACAAGTAGTTGAAAGAAAAATTCCATGTGGTTGCCTTTTACTTGTCAGAGAGGAAGTGCATTGCCCTTGCCTGTTGCTTGACAGGCAATTGTGCAGCACACTTCTTCCGCCATTTATACATTCGTAATACACCTTTAGTAAATGTAAGCACCAGCGGACTAAAGGCCCGCTGGTGCTCTACTTCGAAAATCAACAACTCGTCAATTAGCGAGTCCAGATGTCAACGTCTGGATGCTGAATCCAACTGCCTTCATCCACAATGTAGGTAGTAACAACTGGATCATTGATGTTGCCAGTGTCAGTGAATGACAGTGGACCTGAAAGACCGGTTGTCTGGATGTCTGCAATGTAGTCTATGATGGCACGACGACCTGCAGGAGTAGCCACGTTGTCTGCACCTTCTGCACGAACCTGTGCAAATACTGCTTCAATGATTACATTTGCGGCGTCAAACGCAGCTGCGTCAAATCCACCTGGGGTCTCACCTGGGAACATGTCTTCGTAGTCAGCAACAAAATCAATAAGTGCTGGTGTAGCGTCAAATGGCAAGCCAGGTAGTGTTGCGATAACACCGTCTGATGCGTCACCAGCCTGATCAATGAAGCCAGCCTTTTGAATTCCGTCTGCACCTAGGATTGGAGCATCAAAGCCACCTTCTCTTAGCTGGCGAGTGAATAGTCCACCTGCACCTGTTAGTGCATCATAGGTTCCTGCGAAAAACAGGAAATCTGGATCTGATGCGCGGACTGCAGTTACGATTGGACCAAAGTCATTCTCGCCCTGGTCGTACTTGTCATAAAACAGTACTTCAGTTCCGTCTAGACCTTCCCATGCTTCTCTAAATAGCTCGTCTAGGCCTTCACCATAAGGGCTTGAGTCATTAATGATTGATACTGAGCGGAATCCTAGCTCATGCGCTGTCTCAGCCAATGCTGGACCCTGCAGATCGTCTGTACCACAGGTGCGGAAGAAATTCTCGCGACCCAAATCTGTTAGGTCAACACGAGTTGAACCATAACTGATTTGCACAACGCCATGCTCGTTGTACACCGCACCAGCAGGCTCGGTTACGCCCGAGTTAAAGTGACCTACAACTCCTACAAGATCTCTCTCAGAGATAATAGAATTTGCAACTGTATCAGCCCTTGCTGGGTCTGACATATCGTCACCTTGCACAATTCTAAACTGAACGCCCAACTCTTGCGCTTCAGCACTTGCGTTTGCCTGAGCTACTGCAAGTTGAGTTGCGCGAAGAGCACCTTGACCAAAGCCAACAGCGCCGTCAGTCAGAGGTCCACCAAAACCAATGACGAATTCTGTGACATCGCCGTCAGTTGCTGTGCCATTGTCACCGCTGTCTCCACCATCGCCATTACAGGCAACAAGGGCAAAGCACAGCGCAAGCGCAGCAATGACTGCTAACACTAAGCTTAACTTACGTTTCATTTTTCACACCTTTCTACGTTTGTACATTTCAAAACTGGTACTGCCAAGTTCAAACATTAACTATCAAAAGCGGGTAGTATCTAAAGACTTGTGCTTCCAACAGCTTGGTAACGAAATTAGCATATAGAATATGTGGTATTGCGCCCGCAGGAATCGTTTTCGGTAAGCGGTTAATTGAAAAGGGCGCACCATGTGCGCCCTTTAGTAGATTTAGTATCTTCGCTTAAGAAAATCTGGAATATCTATATCATCAACATCCCCCGTTGCGTCACTTCCCAGTGGCTCAAAGGATGGAATATTGCTCGTATTTTCGCCATCCGCATCTTCATCGCCACTGATAATGCTTTCGATACTCATTGTTTCTTGCGGTGCACGCTTTTTCGTTGCTCCCGCAAAACCAGTAGCAATTACCGTAACTCTAATAGCATCGCCCAGCGAGTCATCAATTACTGTACCGAAGATAATGTTTGCGTCAGGAGCTGCCGCATTTGCAACAATCTCTGCAGCCTCATTCGCTTCAAGCATTCCTAAGTCACTACCACCTGCTAAGGACAGCAGTAGTCCGTCCGCACCTTGAATTGATGCTTCAAGCAGAGGACTTGAAATTGCTGCCTGTGCGGCATCTACCGCACGGTTATCACCACTGGCAACACCGATACCCATAAGCGCAGATCCTTTTGCCTCCATAATAGTGCGCACGTCTGCAAAGTCCAAGTTGATCAATCCGGGCACTGTAATTAAGTCGGTAATACCTTGCGTTCCCTGACGCAGCACATCATCTGCGTAGCGGAAAGCATCAAGCATAGATGTCTTTTTCTCGACAACCTGCAACAATCTATCGTTGGGAATGACTATGAGCGTATCCACTTGCTCCATCAATTTCTTAATGCCTTCTTCAGCTTGCTTCTTGCGCCTATTGCCTTCGAATGAGAATGGACGAGTTACAACAGCAACCGTCAGTGCACCAATTTCTTCACGCGCAACCTCTGCAACAATGGGAGCAGCACCAGTTCCTGTTCCTCCCCCTTCACCTGCAGTAATGAATACCATGTCTGCACCTTGCAGTGCTTCGCGAATTTCTGCTCTATTTTCTTCGGCGGCTTGCTCTCCAACATCAGGAGCGGCTCCAGCACCCAATCCCTTGGTCAGATTAACACCGATGTGAACTTTGTAGTCAGCATCTGACATGAGAAGTGCCTGAGCGTCTGTATTAATCGCAATGAACTCGACTCCCTTTACGCCAGCCTCAATCATTCGATTTACAGCATTTGTCCCACCGCCGCCAATACCAACAACCTTGATAACAGCTAGGTAGTTCGCACCTGTATCCAACATATCTCTTGCTACCGCCTTTCATGTGGCAATTTCTGGAAGCAAACCCTCAAGTTCAAGTTTAGGTTAAGGGTGTAGCCATAACAGCATATAATCTCATTACTTTTGCGAGAGCGCAAGTCATGCAAAAAATAGACATCAAGTACAGATTGAGAGTTTATCAAAAGCCCAGCATACAGGGTGTACCCATACAGGCAAGATTATCTGGATAATCTTCTCCATGTTGGATTATTGATACTGCGCACGTTAATAAGGATGACGTCATCTGCATATTCTTCAAGTATGGCAAGTATTATTTCGCTCTTTTCTTGCAAATGATCTGCCCTGCCAACGTCAAGCTCTACCCCATCAATCGTAAAGAGTGAAGTTCGTCCAACTTCGGGTGCCACCACGCGATGAACTCGTGAAATGATTTGACTGTCTAGCCCACGTAAAAGACTTAAGGTATTTAAGAGTGTTTCGCTCTGGACAGTCTCACCCCACTGCGGCTCGATGTCAAAGACATCTTCAACTCTTATTATATTTACCTCGCCAATATCAACTGGCTCGGATACCTCTGTGGGATCAACAACATAATTGCGTGGTGGAGGAACATGGATTCCCAGCCATCTACCATCACTCGAAGCAACCCACAGATCATCCTCATGCAGCACGCTAACTGCAGGAACACGCTCACTCAATTCAATCGTTACTGTCGAAGGAAATTGACGTGAAATGTCTGCTTGAACTATCCACGGATTATCAGCAAGACGCTCCTCGGCATCTGCCACACTCAACATCAGCATGGGCTCACCAATACGAATTGCAGCATTTCTTTGCACCTCATCGTCACTCAAGAAGCGAGATCCTTGAACCTGAATGGTATTAACTGCAACGAATTGCGAATCAGCGATTATAAAGCCAACTAAAATTATCAATCCCAATACAATCGTGCCAACTATCCCAAAACCAATTTTGCGGATAAATCGCACCCTGTCTTGATGTCTGCGATGGGCATCTTGGCGCTCGGCATCGCGCTGCTCTCGCGTCTTTATACGAGGCTCATCATCTGAGCCACTGTCTGAATTTGTACCACCTCGTGACTGTTTGCCACGACCGTTACGAAGGGCTTGCATCGTTAAAAGTACTGATGTTAGCCTTTCCGTTTTTCTGCCACGATGATCGCGAGATTCCTTGGAGTCTTGCGCATGCGCGTCTTTGTCCTGCTCATCACATCTGCCAACAGCTCCACTAGACAGATTGCTTGATGTAATAGTTCTGACTTCGCTGTCTGACCACATTCGTGTGCCTGAGCGCATTCGCGCAGATGTCGCTGCCCGTGAAGCATTATGGCTATGTACGCTCGGATCTGATTCGCGCAAACGATACGGAGAACTACTTGCACGCAGACGCTCAATACCCTTACTGCTCACAGGGGTGTCCGTACCACCTGCTTGTTGCGCTTGCTGCTGATCTCTTCTTGGGTGACGCAAGCGTAGCGCTGGCTGACTACTATCCTCTTTCAGGCGCTTGCTCTGTTGCGAAGAATATCCATATGAATCACGTTCTTGATCTCGCTGTGCAGGACTTCGAGTTTCTTGCCTATTAGATGAAAAGTCCCTTGAGGCAGAGTTTCGTGACGACACAGATTTTCTCGCTGATGGCTCATGACCTCTGAAATTGCGTGACATAACCAGTCCTAGTCATTCGACCTACGCTGAGTCAATTCACGTATAAATTCTGGACCGACAGCAGTAACATCACCTGCACCCATGGTAATAAGTAAGTCGCCTGGCCGTAGTGTATGACACAAGTAGTCAGGCAAACTTTGCGTGCGTGGCAACCATACGACTTGCGAAGTAGGACTATATTCCAAAACCGAATTTACAATCGTGCGTCCAGAAATACCAGGAATTGGTGCTTCCCCACTACTAAATACATCAGTAAGAATAACAAGATCCGCGCTGCCAAACGCTGCGCCAAACTCACGTTCAAAGGCCTGCGTTCTGCTGTACCTGTGCGGCTGAAAAACAACGACTATTCGCTGATAATCCAAGTCCTTTGCACCTTTTAATGTTGCTTCGATTTCAGTTGGATGATGTCCGTAATCATCAATTACCGTAACATCATCTATCTGTCCAACAAGCTCAAAGCGGCGGCGAACTCCCTTGAAAGAGCCCAGAACCGCAGCTACTTTTTCTGGACATGCTCCTAAGCTTACTGCAGCTGCAAAAACCGCAGTGGCGTTTGACGCCATATGTTCGCCTGGTAAAGTTGTGCTTGTGCTGTAACGTTCTCCCGCATATTCAATCACAAAACTTGATCCAGGCTTCCCCTTAAAAGGTGTAACCTCTGAATAGCGCACATCGCAATCTGGGTCACTGCCATAAATTAGAACATTTTTACCTGATGCACGTGCAACCTTCATTAAATCATCATCATCGCCACAGGCAATTAGTATGCCATCTTTATCCAGGCGTTGGATAAAGTCAATAAAAATCTTTTCAACGTCTTCATATGTTTCGTAGTGATCAACATGTTCTTGCTTCAGATTAGTGATAATCGCAATGCTTGGATGCAGCCAGACAAATGATCCATCACTCTCATCAGCCTCAATAACAAAGAGATCGCCGCTACCTTGACGCGCATTTGCAGCAAATGCCTCTACTTCTCCACCAATACAAAAGCCAGGATCATAGTCCAGCATATCAAGGCTATTGGCGAGCATCGAGCTTGTCGAGGTTTTACCATGCGTGCCTGCAACAGCAATTGTTTGTGTATTCTTTGTTAATTCTGCAAGCATCTGTGCTCGCTGCCAAACAGGCAGCCCTTTGCGACGCGCTTCTTTCAGCTCTGGATTTGATTCGGGAATTGCCGTAGAGACCACAACTATTTCGGGATTACCTAGCTGCGCATTGTCGTGCCCAATGCAAATGTTCATGCCCCATCGCTCGAGCTCGCGCGTAAAACGACTCTCTTTGAGATCGGATCCTGTTATATGCACACCGCGTTGAAGCAAGACAAGCGCTAAAGCACTCATGCCTGCACCACCTACGCCAATAAAGTGCGCATACACAGGTTTATTGCTACTGTCTTTCTTGCTGCTGTCCTTACCTGTTTTTGCCATATCACTATTCTATCGGTTTTGCTTTGCCTATGACCATATCAGCAAGCACAGATGCAGCATCTGGTTTACCAAGCGTTGCCGCAGACGCAGACATTGCTGCACGCAATTGATCATCAGCTAATAGCTCTAAAAGCGTATCTACAAAATCGGTAGATCCCAGCCTGTCATCTGCAATCAATCGTGCACCACCTGCATCACAGAGCGATTGCGCATTCAAATCTTGATGATTGTCAGTCGCAAACGGATAGGGTACCAACACAGAAGGTTTGCCTAGTGCGGTGATCTCGGCAATAGAAGTCGCCCCCGCACGCGAAACTACAAGGTCGACTGCCGCCAGCACATCTCCCATATCCTCTATATAGTCCACAAGGTGATATCGACTTGCAAAGTCAGAATTGGCTCCCAGGATTTTTTTGATGTCATCGCTCACACTTGCACATTCCAAAGATCCTGCGCTATGAATAATGTGTAAATCGGGTAAGGCAGTCAGCAATGTGCAGGCATTAGCTGCAATTGCACGATTAATTGCGCGCGCTCCCCTACTTCCCCCAAAGACGAGCAGCACACGTGCATCCTGCGCAATATTAAGCTGCTTGCGTATCCTGGCTGCATCACCGTGCATAATTGATGCCCTTACTGGATTTCCCACAACAGCAATTTTTTCATCAAGGATAGATGTAGTATCTGCACTCATTTTGTGCGTGTCATTCTTTTGGCAGAGCGTGTCCAAGCCTGGCACTGCACGTGTCTGCGGATAGGTCAATGCAATAAAGCATGCTCTTCGTGCAAGAAAACGATTTGTCATTCCCATATATGAGTTCTGCTCGTGAATTATCAGAGGAACCTTGCATATGCGTGCTGCAAGCCCCATGGGAATGCTGACATACCCTCCAAAGCACACAACTGCAACAGCGCTGCCCTTTGTCATTTGTCCACGCAACAATGTCACCGCCTGACGTGTTCCCTTGAGCGCTTTCAATGTCGAAGTTATAAGCGTCCAGGGATGCACGCGGACAAACCCCGCAGTCGAAATAGCTGCAAATTTGATACAAGCCCCCTGAACAAGACGAGCCTCAGGACCAGTACTTGTGCCAACATAAAGCAAGTCAACGTCACGCGCGAGCAATTCATCTGCGAGCGCCAGGGCCGGATAAATGTGCCCCGCTGTCCCACCGCCACTCAATATCATCTTCATCTTCATCATTGGTCACCCCCTCACCATTATTCCTGCTTGCTGTCCTGCGGCGAGCATTGCGCCTGCCACCAACACCTGCTTTTCTCCTATTTTTATCTGGAGGCTGATCTGATTTGGATTCTTGCGCTGAACTCTCTATGCTGCTACGCCTTGCACTTGTCGTTGCTACAGCCCCAAATCGGGCAACAGAAAAAATCAGGCCGATTAATATGAAGGTGCTAATCATAGAAGATCCACCTAAGGTCACAAAGGGCAGAGGCTTGCCCGTCACAGGTCCCAGACTGATTACTGCAAAGATATTGAGCAGTGCCTGAAATAATATGAGAACCGTTGCACCACCTGCAATGGATTGACCTAAACGATCTGTTGCGCGAGAAGCAATGTTCATGCCACCGAACAAAATGAGCACAAAGGCAATCAATATTAAACTGACGCCAATCAAACCCAGTTCTTCACCAACAATAGCAATGATAAAGTCATTTTGCGCCTCTGGCAAATAACGAAATTTCTGACGTGAGAGCCCAGGCCCCAGTCCTGTAATACCTCCTGAGCCCAAAGCAAGTTCTGCTTGCCACGTTTGATGTGGAGTCTCACCATCAAGCCAGGTAGAAAGAAAGCCTGTGAGTCGTGCTTGTCCATAACCACCCTGAAGAAATAAGCGAACGGTATATATTGCGGCAATAACTATTCCACCAGCAACAACACGCAGCCATGGCCAGCCTGCCAATACATAGGCAGCAAACAAGCCAACACAAATTATCATCGTTGTCCCTACGTCTGGCGAAAATAGAATTGCTGCAAGACACCCTAACACAAGTATTGCTGGCATAAACCAATCGCGCTGCCATACGGGTAAATCTGTCTGATTTTGCAGATGATTTATGCCTGCATCCTCTGCATCTTTTACTTTTGAACAATAATAAGCAACAAGTACCAATAGAACAGGCTTGGCAAACTCAGAAGGCTGAATTGCAAACAGACCGAAGAAGTTGAACCAACGCGCCGACCCCATAATTGGTCGCCCAATCACAAGTAACATAGCAAGTGAAATCAGTATGACTACCGCCACAGGTATGGCAAGAGGAGCAAACTTTTTGTAGTCAAATCTTGAAATCGCAAAAGCAAGTATCGTGCCTATCAACACAAAGATAACTTGCCTAAATCCGTTTGCATAAGCAGAGTCAAATAGAGTTGCAATGTGCCCAATAAGCGTGTTGCTGTCATCTGGAATATCTGGATTCTGATACGAATAGAATATGTCATGGTAGTCGGTCGCATCAGCTGTTGGCGTTATGCTAAGGCTTGCATCTTGAGCTGCTTGACTTTCTGCATAAACTTGACGAATGATTGCATCATTACTTGACGCAGAAAACGCCATAATTAGACCTATTGCAATAAGAACAGATATCGCAATTAAAATTCCATAACGAGACGCTGGACTACCTATCATTGCAGTGTTTCCTGCTGCCTGGAGTCGTGAGGCATTGGTCAGGCGCTGCTTGCGAACTTACAAACTGTGCAAAGGCGGTACCGCGCGCACTGTAGTTGTCAAATTCATCATAAGAGGCATTAGCTGGCGAGAATAGTACCACGTCCCCAGCAACTGCATGACTATGCGCACAGCTTACTGCATCAAGCATGCTATCAAAATATCTGAGCATCGGCTGCACTTGACCACCTGCTTGCCTGTCACCGCAAGCATCAAAAGCTGCTTGCAGTTCATGTCGAGCCTGTCCAAAACAACAAATCATTTTTGCACGTCCAAGCGCAACACGCGCCAAATCCAACAAGTCTGCACCTTTGTTTTGACCACCCAACAACAAGATTATTTCACGGCCTGGATATGCGGTAAGTGCTTGAATTGCAGCATCGGGATTAGTTGACTTTGAATCATCAATGTACAGAATGTCATTATAATCCCCCACCTCTTGCATACGATGCGGACCTGCATGGAATCCTCGCAATGCACTTGCAATATCTGCATCACTTATACCAAAGTGTCGTGCAATCTCTGTCGCAAAACAGGCATTGATTAGATTATGTGTTCCTTTGGCACCAAGCTCATTTACGGGCAAGGGCAAAGTGGTGGAATTTAGAGTAACTGCAACAACACGTGCTCCTTGCTCGGCTGCAGCTTGCGCAGCAGCTTCAATGCATGGACGCGCATGGGAATGCAGATAGGATGGTTCTGGCATCAGCACAAGATTGCCTGCAGCTGAGTTGGCAAAAATTTTACACTTATCGCGTCCGTAATTGGCAATATCACCATGCCAATCCAAATGATCAGAGCTTAAGTTGAGCAAAACTGCTACTTCTGGACAAAATTTGCTCAAACGTGCTGCTTGAAAAGAACTAATTTCTGCTACTAAAAAATCCCCTGGGCGAGCATCATCCAAGACATCAAATACGGGCAATCCAATATTGCCAACGCTATATGCTTGTCCAAGTGTGCTGTCAGAAGTTATTCTTCTTTCTCTTGGAGCATTTAGCACGCTTTGGATCATTTCGACCGTCGTAGTCTTGCCATTCGTTCCTGTCACTGCAATCCAAATAAGATCCTTACTTGACAGGCGGTAAGCAAGCTCAATTTCTGACAACACCTCTTTTGACTTTTGATATGCACTTTTTGACAAAGAGGTGTGAGGAGCAAGTCCAGGAGTAATTACACAAATGTCATAGAGTTGCTCTTCGCTTAAATTTGGCACCACTGTCTTGCCAAGGCACGCAGTAATCTGTATGCCCTGCAAGCACGCACTCTGACGAAGCGCATCGACATATTCTTTCAGCGTTTGCGTTTGAGCTGAGTCAATCAGCGTCAAAGACTGCATTCCAATATCATCTGCATGTGCAAGTAGGTAGCGTACCGTTGCCTGCCCACTGGTGCCAAGTCCTACAACTAGCACATGCTGTGCTTCTACTGGTATGTGCGGATTCACAGGTATATTGTCCTAGCTTACTCTAAATACCAAAAGCTGCCATTTGATAAAAGAAAAGAGCAAATCCCAGTGCTGCCAAGCAACCAGTTATGATGCAAAAGCGCACCATGATGGTTGTTTCTGACCAATTCAACATTTCAAAATGATGATGGATAGGTGCCATCTTAAAGACTCGCTTGCCTGTGCGCTTGTATACAAGAACCTGAATGATGACTGACAGTGCCTCTATAACAAAAATGCACCAATAATTACTACAAGAATTTCTGTCTTTGTCACCAGAGCAAGTCCTGCAATCGCACCACCCAACGCAAGCGATCCTGTGTCTCCCATAAATATTTTTGCTGGATAGCAATTCCACCATAGAAAACCAACACAGCCACCAGCAATTGCACTTGCCACCAAAGCAATCGGTAATGAGCCTGACGCGTAAGCAATTGCTGCAAAGAAGACCGCAACAATGGTGACCGTTCCTGCAGCGAGCCCATCGAGGCCGTCAGTCAGATTAACTGCGTTGCTTAATCCGACAATCATTATGAGTGCAAAAATCAAGTATAGCCATGGAATGACGATTGTAGTTGCGCCAATGGATAGTGTTGTCGCAAGATGCGAGGTTGGTAGAACAAAATCTGTCAGTGGAATGCCGATATCTGCTGACACGCCTACCCAATTAATGGCAAGCAGTGTTGTCGCTGTCGCAATAGTAACCTGACCTGCAATTTTTTGTCGTGCACCTAAGCCCAAACTGCGCTTTTTTGCAACTTTAATATAGTCATCGATAAATCCTAATGCTCCACACCCTATCATGCAGAGCAGTACCGTTATTCCTGCTTTAATTCCCGTATTATAACTTGCGATTCTTGCAGCACTGGCATTTGCAAAGGCGGGATGTGCAAAAGCAAGCATTGCTGTTACCAGCAATACTGTGACGAGGATAATGACAACACCGCCCATGGTCGGAGTACCATGCTTTACTAAGTGCTCTTGAATGCCCTCTGCTCTAATTTGCTGACCAATCTCACGTCTTTGCAGAAAGCGAATTAGCAGAGGTGTAATTAGCGCAACCGCAACCGCCGATATGCTAATCGTTAGGAACACTTGAAATGCAGGATACTGGGCAAGACCAGCTAACATGGATTGTCCTCTTTCTGTTCATCTCTTTTTTCGATACTTTTTGCACGTAACGCATTTGCAATGCGCTCCATATGCATGCCACGCGATCCCTTTATCAGCACAAGTGATTCGGAAGTAAGCGCAGAGGTTAGATTTTTAACAAGCAGATCTATGTCTGTCAGTGAGCGCAATTCCGCAAGATCACTACTGTTTTTACCTGTGGCCAAATCACCCAAAACATCTTGCGTAGCGCGAGCATAAGCATCACCAAAGGTATATACCAGATCAATGTCGAGCAGTCCTGCCAACAGTAAAATGTCCTTGTGGGCTTTTGCGCTATGCTCACCCAGTTCAAACATGTCTCCTAATACTGCTACACGCAATGCTCCGTCTGGAATTTTTGAAACTCCAAGTGTTTTAAGCGATGCTGCCGTCGACTCTGGATTGGCGTTATAGCAGTCAAGCAAGATATCAACTTCAATAGCTGAGTCAATTGATGCTCTCTGTCTTTGCATACGCATGTCTGCTGCTACCGTCTTTTCTATGCCATTTATGGCAGATTGTGCGTCAACTCCTACTGCCACAGCCGCTGCAATTGCCAGCAGTGCATTGCTCAAATTGTGCAGGCCTGGAATGGGAAGTTGCACAGAAATCTTATCACCTGATGGAAGCGCTATTTGCGCTAACGCTCTTCCTTCTGAATCAAAATCGACATTTGCTGCCACATAGTCTGCCTGTGCTTGTTTAGACTTGCTGCTATCAAGTACAGCAATCGTAAAAAGTGCTGCTTTGCACACACTGCGCAGATAGCCAGCATAATTGACATCTGCAGGCATAATGGCAATTCCGTCTGGCGGCAAAGCTTCAAACAGCTCTCCCTTTGCCCGCGCAATATTTTCACGACTTCCCAACATTTCAATATGTGCATCGCCAATTGTTGTAATGATCCCCATGGTAGGACGCGCGATTTTAGTGAGCATCGTTATTTGCCCAATACCACGCATTCCCATCTCGACGACTACTGCTTCTGTTTGTGCGTCAGCTGCAAGAATTGTTAAAGGAACTCCCAACTCGTTGTTGTAATTGCCCTGTGTCGCCACTGTTTGCAGGCTGGATGGTCTACCTAATTGCAGGGCTCCATACAAAAGTTCTTTCACCGTAGTTTTTCCCGATGATCCTGTAATTCCAATAATGGGACAATTCATCAATGAGCGCTGGTAACTAGCAAGATCTTGTAAAGCAGTAAGCACATTATCAACCAGAACAACTGCTGCATTGTCTGCAATTGAGTTATAATCCCTTGCCGAATCACTGACAAGCACTATCGTTGCACCTGATTGAACAGCAAGCTCCACATAATTGTGTCCGTCTGCCTGCTTGCCCACAAAGGCTGCAAACAGGCCACCAGTACGTACCGTGCGCGAATCAATGTGGCAAGAGTCCGCAAGCGTGTCTGGTACACCAGCGATAACTGCACCACTACAAGCCTTTGCTATCTGGAGCGCACTAAAGCTATACATCGTTCTTACGCCTGTCCTTGAATCGCATCGATTGCTTCACGAGCAACTTCTGCATCATCAAAATGTACGGTACCATCTGCGAATATTTGATAATCTTCATGACCTTTCCCCGCAATCAAGATACTGTCACCTGAATCTGCCATGGCAACTGCGTAGAAAATAGCTTCACGTCGGTCAACAATGGCATCGAATTTTGATTTTTTTGAATCAAGCCCTGTGCATACATCAGCTACAATGCTTGCAGGATCTTCGCTGCGTGGATTATCGCTCGTAACCACAACATAGTCACTTCCATTACATGCCGCACGTGCCATCATGGGACGTTTTGAAGGGTCACGATCTCCTCCACATCCAAACACTGCTATCACGCGTCCACTCGTCTGCTCGCATAAAGCAGCAAGAGCTGTTGCAAGTGCATCGGGGGTATGCGCATAATCTACAAATACCTTGAAGCCAACACTGCTTTCCACTTGCTGTAGTCTGCCTGGCACCTGTGGTGCCTGCGATAATCCTTGCGCAATGTCATCTACGTTAATGCCTCTCGACCATGCGCAAGCCGCAGCAACTAGTGCATTTTCGACATTGTAACGACCAATCAAGGGAAAAGTAATCTGTGCTGTGCCAACAGGCGTATGAAGAACAAAATTTGTCATGTGCGAATCCTGTACTAAGTCACTTGCACAAATGTCTCGCGTGCAGCTAGCTGAATGTGTGTGCGACGTACAGTCAGACTCGCAAATGCCTACGGTAATGACTGGAGTATCTTGTGCTTTTAATTTGCCGGCAAGACCTGCCCCAACTGCATCATCACAATTTGTAATGCGTGCATGCGCTTCAAAGTCAAAGAAGAGGCGTTCTTTTACCCGGCGGTATTCTTCCATAGTATGGTGATAGTCCAGATGATCTTGCGAAAGGTTAGTAAATGCCACCGCAGCAAAAGGAGTTTGCTCTACACGGTGCATATCAATAGCATGACTTGATACCTCCATCGCAACACTTTGTACGCCTGCATCACGCATCTGCGCAAGTAGTTTCTGCAGTGCAAGTGCATCAGGTGTCGTAGTAGCACAGGATTGTACATATTCTTTTGCCTGATGAGAGTTGTCAGAAAGTAAATATCTGGTTTCGACCGTTCCAATAACTCCCGATTGTTCGCCTGCAGCACGCGCAATCGAATCCATCAAGTAGATTGTCGTGGTTTTGCCATTTGTTCCCGTAACGCCTGTAATAGCAAGGTCTTTGCCAGGATGTCCGTAAAAGGTCGCTGCTGCATAGGCAAGTGCAATGCGCGTATCTGCAACCAAGATAAGCCTGTCTTGATTTCCTGCCTCCGCAAGGGCAGGAATAGGTTTTTGCGCAACAACCGCATCAGCACCTGCCGATAGCGCAGCTACAGCATAGTCGTGTCCGTCACTTTCATGTCCCTCTATGGCAAAGAATAGACTACCGGGACTCGCAAGACGACTATCGTGCACAATATCGGTAATCGCACAGTCTGCCAAATGCTCTGGCAGATCGATAATCCCTGAATATGGACTTCCATCTGCTTTGCACAGCAAGCTTGCAATTGAATGTGTTTTGTACATCTTGTCTTTTATCCTAATCCCTCGAAGTCCCCCACATGTTTATCGCAAGGCTTATTTCGCAAAAAACCCTATTCACAGCCTTATATTTTACGGTGAAGTCGGCACAATCCCCAGATATCTCGCACTAAACGTTGCTATGTTGGCAAAGGGCGGTCCCGCAACTGAAGCACCAAAAATATCAATTTGGGGCTCGTCAACAAAGATTGTTATGAGAAGCTCTGGATTATCAGCAGGAAAATAGCCGACAAACGAGGCAATGTACAAACCATCAACATATCCTGCAATGCCCTCTTGTGCTTTTTGCGCTGTTCCTGTTTTGCCCGCAACCTCGTGACCAGGAACTTCAATTCTACGACCCGTTCCATCTGTCATGGTTGCAATCAGAGTTTCCGTGGTTTTTTGCGCCGCCTCTTCAGAAATTACTTGTTGAGGCTCATAGGAATTAGGAGAAAAGCTGCCATCAGGAACTTCGTGCAGTAGGCGCGGAGTCACCATCACGCCATCATTTGCAATGGCAGCAATTGCACGAGAAAGCTGCAAGGGCGACATCGAAAGTCCTTGCCCAAAAGAAAAGTTCGAGAGTGAAACATCATTCCACTCTGCTGGCGAGGGCAATCTTCCCTGTCCTGCACCTGGAAAATCAAGGCCTGGACGTTCTGCAATTCCAAATTTATGCAGATAGTCGTAAAAATCATTGCCTCCCAAACGTTGTGCAATGCGCGTTGTCCCAACATTGCTTGATACTTCCATTATTCTGGATATGCTCATCTGCTCTGTTGGGCGCTCTATTGCGTCTGAGATGACACGTGTGCCAACCTGAATGCTGTTAGGCACATGAAAGCTGTCAGCAGGTACTATTGCTCCTGTGTCAAAGGCAGCAGCAAAAGTCAGGGGCTTGATGGTTGAGCCAGGCTCTAATACATCTGTTAGTGCTCTGTTTCTAATGGCTTCTTGATCTGCCGTATTGAAGTAATTTGAGTCAAAGCCTGGATAAGACACTGATGCGTAAATCTCGCCTGTTTGAGGATTCATGACAATAGCCGATGCTGAGAGCGCACTATTGTCCTCAACTGCAGTCTCAATCTCAAGTTGAGCGACATGAGTAATTTCGGCATCAATTGTTAAAATGATATCTGAGCCTTTTTGTGCTTCAATGCTTCGCTGAACTCCTGCAGGAATAATATTTCCGACAGCGTCACGCTCAGTAAAAGAAACTCCAGGAGTTCCACGCAATAAGTCCTCATAGTACATTTCAATGCCCGCAGCACCAACACCTTCTGCATTTACAAATCCAACGACTTGCGAGGCAATTTCGCCCATAGGATAGACGCGCATGTAATCAAGTTCCCACGTTGTGTTGCGGATCGCGCGCTTAAGTAAACTTTGCTCAATACTATCTGCCTGATTGTGTGCCGCATCTTGATTAATTGTCGTACGAACTTCTGGAGAAATCTGTCTTGCAAGAACAGCAAATCTGCTGAAATTTCCATTGTCTGTTCTGCGCGAAAACTGAACGATGAGATCCTCTTCGCTTTCATCCAACAGCGGAGCAAAATAAGCAGCGAGATCCCGATACAAATCGTCAAGGCTCAATTCTGCTGCTTGATTATTCGATTCTTGTTCTTCGACATAATCATTATGAAAAAGTGCAATATTATACGGATCGACAACAACAGTGTAGACACGAACAGAGTGAGCGAGTAATCTGCCCGAACGATCAAATATTGAACCACGCTGAGCCGGAGTTTCGATGCGA
Organism: Coriobacteriia bacterium; assembly: GCA_009785795.1. Lineage (GTDB taxonomy): Bacteria > Actinomycetota > Coriobacteriia > WRKU01 > WQUG01 > WQVN01. Next base: position 7,654 of record WQVN01000012.1, on the reverse strand, counting down.
CGTAATCGCTGATTCTCTGCCTGTTCGCGCAACTGCGGTGCTTGAATAACCTGAATTTGAAAAAAGCGTGCACCTGCAAGAACTATGCCACAAAATAAGACTGCGGTAAATAATAAGAGGACGCCACTACGTGCAGGAGTGACGTCCTGTTCATGTTCTTTATCTTTGCGCTTACTCATAGCTAGACAAGTCAGTTACGTAGTATCTTGCCATTACGTAGACTAACGTGCTACTGATCCCAAATCGCCAACAAGCAAGGTTGATGCCTCACCTGCGGTCAGTCGCGTCACAGTGTCGAACATTTCTTGTATGGTGCCTGCGATGTCAATGCCTGTAGGTTCTGCACGAGAAACATATGTGTCCTCTTGCATATCCCCCTGGGAAAGACTTGCAAGTTGAATGATGCTGTCGTGTCCAGCATCCATATCATATGATGGCGACAGCACTGTCATCGCAGTTGAATCATCTACACCTAGTTCAACAAAGCTGCGCTCCTCTGTGTCCCTACCAAGACCTAAGTCTTGCAGTATATCTGGATCAAGTCTAATTGAAGTCCCCAGAGCAGCACGCTGCATTTCGAGATCTTCAGAAATTGCAATATTTTCAGCAATCTCAGCACGCAACAATTGCGCATGCTGAGAAGCACGTGTCGCTTCTGCACTTAGCCACACAGGTCCAAGTCCTAAAAACACCGTTGCAACCATCGCAAGCAGAACCAGAATAAAGATGCGACGATAAAGTTGCTCGCTTCCAGGACGCATCATAGCAGTGTCTTCATACTCAGTATTCGTCTTGCCGCGCGATGTATTGCGCTGCAATGCATTGTTTTTCTTTGCTGACATGGTCACCTCCTGTTTTTTCTCCTTGGGTCTAGTTCTCAACCTTGTAATGCTTTATATTTTTTGTGCTACGCGAAGCTTTGTAGAACGCGCTCGCGGATTAGCACTGATTTCCTCTTCACTGGGCACTATGGGGCGCTTTGTAAGTACCTCTAGTGTTGCTTTCTTTACACACATACACAGGGGTAAATCTGACGGGCAATTGCAGATCTTTTCTGCTTCTGCAAAACTGCGTTTAACAATTCGATCCTCAAGAGAATGAAAGGTCAAAACACCAATTCTGCCACCTGAAGCAGCCCAGCGAATCGCCGATTCAAGACCGCGCTGCAGTGCGTCCAATTCACCATTTACCGCTATACGCAATGCTTGAAAACTGCGCTTTGCAGGATGACCGCCCGCACGTCTTGCAGATGCCGGAATTGCAGCCTTGATGATATCTACAAGCTGTGAGCTTGTAGATATGGGCGTACTCTCGCGCTGCCTTACGATGAAGCTCGCAATGCGAGATGCCCACTTCTCTTCACCATAATCACGCAAAATGCGTGACAACTCTTGCTTTTCAAGCGTATTTACCATGTCTGCTGCTGTCGGAATATCGGCACCCTGATCAAGTCGCATGTCCAATGGAGCATCATGCTTAAAGCTGAAACCTCGCTGCAAATCATCAATTTGCGGACTTGATACTCCCAAGTCGAACAAAAAGGTATCAACATAGGCAATGTCAATACTTGCAAGAATTGAATCCAGATTTGCAAATGAGCCCTGGATAAGAAAAAACTCTCCTGCGCCTACGTCTGTGCGTATGCCTTCAAGCATAGGACGAGCCGCTGTAATAGCATCTGCATCTAGATCAATCCCTATGTAGGTACCACCGCCCTGCATGGTCTTTTGTGCAAGCAAACTGCCATGTCCTGCTCTGCCCAAAGTAGCATCACAAGCGATGTTGCCAGAAGCTGGATTCAAGCAATCAAGTGTTTCCGCAAGCAATACTGGTGTATGCATGTATTCAGTTGTCAAGTTAGTCACGCTGTTGCTTTTTACGCTCACTCAGCTCTGCAATTGACCTTTTCTTGTCAATGCCTTTCCTGTGCTCTTCGTAAACCTCGCTGTCCCACAGTTCCATGCGTGTTCCTTTGCCCGTAATTGTTACGGCCTTCTGCAGTGAGGCATATTCGCGCAGCTCGGGAGGAACGCGGATTCGCCCTGCCCCATCAACTTCGACATAGGCGGCGTTCACCATAAACGATTCGCGCAAATCATCAAGTGTTTCATCCAAGTCGTCTTCAAGCAAAGGAGCAACCATCTTTTGGTATTCTTCATTGCGATACAGCCACAGACATTGATCTCTGCCCTCTACCAACACCAATTCGGAAGCGGCTAGCACGGGGCGATATTTTGCAGGCAAAGACACGCGACCTTTCGCGTCCATTGTGTGTTGTGCTCTGCCTAAAAACTGTGCCACTGCTACACTGCGCTCCTTCCTGCTTTCGATGCCAACTTACACTCTCAGCTAAAACACAGAGAGCCACTTGTTGAAAGATTTTATACCACTTTATGCCACTTTGCAACACTTTATTACCTTTTCTCCCACTTTTACTACTTTTTCGACACATTTTTGAATTTTCCATCCAAAATTGAAAATACACTCTTCCCGCAAGAAGAGTGTATTTTTTGCTTGTACAGGCAAATTGCGCACAAAAAATCATCCGCTGCCGTCGCCAGCAGCGACAGAACAGCGGATGGAGCTCAAAACTATTTAGTTGGAATTACCTACAAAAGGCAGGTAAACAAAATACGGACTACTTGCCTCTTCTTGCGGCTTTCTTTTCTGCCTTTTTTGCATTTCTTTCTGCAACAGCAGCTTCAAATGCTTCATCGGCCGGTAGAAGATCTTCTACCTTTTTAAACTGTCTAGCTGCATAAACACCTGTTGCCATGCCGACAAATGTACCGATAAAGAACATGGTGTAGACAAAGTTGGTAATAACCATTGGGGTGTTGTAAGTAAAGCCCCACGTTGCCTGCCAAGAAGCGATATCTGCAGTTAGTTGATATATCATTACATCCTCCTCAAAAAGAATACGACATAACAAGTTTAGCAATACAGCAAACGCCCTGCAACAAAAAAATCATAATTCCTTTACGATCTCTTGTCTATGCGCCTTACTGCAATATCAAAAGCCATCTGAATTAGCTGAATCAACAAAATTATTACTACAAGAATCACCAGCAGTACGTCGGTTTGAAAGCGATGATAACCATATCGAATTGCGATATCACCCAAACCACCTGCACCTACCATGCCCGCAATTGCGGTATAGCCAAAAACCGTAATAGTTGTAATAGCCGCACTTCTAACAATTGCTGGTAGCGCCTCACGCAGATATACCTTCGTAATGATTTGCCATAAAGATGCACCATAGGACTGAGCAGCCTGAATAACACCCGCAGGAATCTCTGCCAACGAATTTTCAATAATACGCGCAACAAAAGGTGTTGCCGCAATTGCAAGAGGCACAATCGCACCGGGAACTCCAATTGATGTTCCCACAATCGCACGCGTCACAGGAATCAGTACTACTATGAGGATGACAAAGGGCAAAGAACGCCCAATATTGACAACCCATCCCAACATGCCACTAATAATGCGATTTGGGCGCAAAGATCCAGGTGCTGCAACGGTTAATAGCACACCTAAAGGAATGCCCAGCACATAGGCAAAGGCCGTTGCCACAAAAGTCATAAGCAGTGTATCGCGCGTACCCTCAATAATAAGGTCACCAAAATCAGTCCAGTACCCCATAAGCAAGGTGAGTATTTCAGGCACTAATAATCACCTCTGCCAGCAATTCTTTTGTAATGCTTTCTTTTGGCGCAAGAAATATGTCTGAAACGTTACCGCGCTCGACAATGCGCCCCTCATCAATGACAGCAACCTTATTGCACACTTTTCTAATGACGCTCATCTCATGAGTGATCACAAGAACAGTTACTGACAATTCACGATTAATCTCGCGTAATAACTGAAGGATTGAATTTGTTGTCACTGTGTCAAGCGCACTGGTCGCTTCATCCCACAATAGATACTTGGGATGATTTGCCAAAGCACGAGCAATGGATACCCTTTGCTGCTGTCCCCCTGACAGCTGAGATGGATAACTGCAAGCTTTGTCGCTCAATCCCACTAAATCAAGTAACTCCTTGCCACGTGCTATACGTGCAGATTTCGTATCCCTGCGAACCTCAAGTGGAAAGGTAACATTTTGCAGCACACTGCGCTGCTGGAACAAATTGAAATCCTGAAAGACGATGCCAATTTTTGCACGCAAATCTAACAGGTCACGTCCCGTGAAATTTGTAATGTCTTGCCCGTCTACAATGACTTGACCTAAAGTGGGACGTTCTAACAGGTTCACGCAACGTGCAAGTGTTGACTTCCCCGCACCAGAGACACCAATGATGCCATACACATCACCTTGTTCAAGAGTCAAATTAATGTCGCGCAGCACCCAATCTGTAGCGGTTTTTTCTATGTTAGGCGCGTCAGACGCAACACCACCTGCCTTGTCAGACGTAGCTGCACTCTTCCGTGCGTCTGTACGCAGTCTCTTTATCGCGTGCGGACAAAAGGTTTTTGAAACGTCAATAAATTCAATCAAGGGCTATGCATCCTTTGCCCGACGCAAGGCAGATATGTTGGTGCAAACCTCACAGGCCTTTTCACTGTCTACTGTTGCAACTACTACACCTTGCTCTACCAGCTGATTTTCGAGCTGCGTAATACGCTTGCACAGCTTTTCAACGGTCTCAATCATGGGATCTGGCAGGATTTCTTTTGGCAATACATCTTCTGGCACAGGTGGCTCTTCTTTTTTCTTTGCCGCCTTTGCACCAACGATCCGTGCAGGAATGCCAACGACTGTTGCATTCTTTGGCACATCTTTCACCGCAACTGCCCCACCACCAACTTTCGCATTGTCGCCCAAAGTGATGGCTCCCAAAACCGAAGCATTGACTCCTACAACAACACCATCACCCAATGTGGGATGGCGCTTGCCTGTTTCCTTGCCCGTACCACCCAAAGTCACACCTTGATACAGGGTAACATCATCACCAATAATGGTGGTTTCACCAATTACAACACCCATGCCATGGTCGATGAAAAAGCGGCGACCAATTACTGCACCAGGATGAATCTCAATGCCAGTGAAAAAACGTACACACTGTGATCCAAGACGAGCAAAGAATTTTAGACCGGCCTTATGCAGGCCATGATTAATGCGATGCAAAACAATGGCATGTAGACCTGGATAGTTGACTACGGCTGAAATTATCGATGTTGCGGCAGGATCATTTTTCTGAATTACTTCAACGCTATCGCGTATTGTTCTGAACACTATTACTCCCTAATTAGTAGTACCGTACTGTGAGCAGCGATACCTTCTTCACGTCCCGCAAAACCAAGTCTTTCTGTTGTAGTTGCTTTCAGACCAATCATACTAACATCAATCGACAGTGTGCGTGCTAAATTGCTGCGCATTTCATCACGATAGGGTGAAAGTTTTGGTGCCTGTGCAACCAGTATGCAATCTGCATCAACAATCGAAAAACCTGCGCGCTGAACGTGACTTGCCGCTGTACGCAACAATAAGAGCGAATCAGCTCCGCGAAAGCGCTCGTCAGTGTCGGGGAACAATTGTCCAATATCGTGTGCATTCTCAAGTCGTGCAGCACCCAACAAGGCATCCGTTAAAGCATGCGCTAACACATCTGCATCAGAATGACCATCAAGACCACGACTGTGCGGAACAGTTATACCCCCCAGTATCAATGGTCTGCCCTCTGCAAAAGCATGGACGTCATAGCCAGTACCTATTCTTAAGTGGCGGAGCATGTCCATTACAATACCCTCTCTGCAGGCTTATTTGCTGTCGGACCCTCCATTGCACACAATGCTGCTGCACTGCTCCGCGCATCTCTGACATTTCGTATCGCGAAAAGCGCATTTACAAATTCAACATCTTCTGCAACAGTAACCTTGATATTGTTGCGCGAGCCACGCACCACAGCAACTGTGCCTCCCACATATTCCACATATGAAGCATCATCGGTGCCTTGATATCCCTCTGTTTTTGCCTGAGCATATGCATCTGCAAGGAATTTACGATGAAACACCTGTGGGGTCTGCGCATGCCAGTAGTAGGTGCGATCTGGTGTCTCTACAATTTGACAATTGTCAACACGCTTAATCGTGTCAACAGCAGGATGGCCCAACACGGCACCATCTATGTCACAGTCATCTATCAGTCTTTGAATGACAGCATCAGCGTCGCGCGGATCAAGCAAGGGGCGGGATCCATCATGAACGGCCACAATGTCTGCGTCGGGCACAGAAGCAAGTCCTGCACATACTGAATCCTCACGTGTATCGCCACCAGCAACAAACGTAAGTGGCTTGTCTGTTTGGACAGCTGCACCAATATGCCTAACATACTCGTCCACGCGCTCAGGGTCACAAACAACCAGGATTTCATTGATCATCTGTGCCGCTGCAAGAGCATCAACTGCCCACGCTGCAATGGGACGTCCAGCAAGCTCCAGCAGCTGCTTGCCACCAGCAATGCCAAGTCGTGTTCCCTGCCCCCCGGCTCCTATGACTCCCGCAATGTTCATGCTATGCGCTCGCACCTGAAGAACCACTGCTGTGGCGGCGAGGTCTAACAGACACGCTTGTGCCATAACTGCTCTCTACCGGCTCATCAATTATGTCAGCAAATGTTGATACATCGCTCACTTCGCCTTTAACCTTTTCAAATCGCAGACGTGCATCAGGAGCAGCACTATCATCAAGTATTGACTGACTGGTCGTCTTTTTTGCAGCCTTTTTCTTGTCAGAGGCTTCCTCTAGATGAGCCTCGATGACGTCTCCACTCTCCCACTTGCCCTGCAGAAGCTCCTCACTTAGCACATCATCTATGTAGCGCTGAATCGCACGGCGCAATGGACGCGCTCCTGATCCCTGGTCAAATCCTGCATCTGCAAGGAAGCTGCGAGTCTGATCTGTCAAGCGCAGAGACAGTCCGTGCAGTGCCAATTGTTCTTGCGTTGTACGCAGCATAATGTCAACAATCAGCTCAATTTGATCCTTTGTTAGTGCATCAAAAATAACAACCTCGTCTAGACGGTTCAGAAATTCTGGACGAAACAAGTCTTTCAATTCCGTCGTAATTTTTTCACGTAGCTGATCTGCAGAAAAGCCATCACGGTCAACACCAAAGCCCAGACTAATTCCTTTTGTGATGTTGCGCGCTCCCACATTGCTTGTCATAATCAAAATTGTATTGCGAAAATCGACTTTTCTACCCTGACTATCTGTCAGACGACCTTCTTCAAGAATCTGCAGCAAAATATTAAACACATCGGGATGCGCCTTTTCAATTTCATCAAACAGAATCACACTGTACGGCCTGCGGCGAACACGCTCTGTCAATTGACCACCCTCGTCATAGCCAATATAGCCTGGTGGAGAGCCAATCATTCTAGACACTGTGTGCTTTTCCATAAACTCGCTCATGTCCAGTGAGATCAGTGCGGATTCACTGCCAAAGACTACCTGAGCAAGCGCCTTTGCCGTCTCAGTCTTGCCCACACCAGATGGTCCCAAGAAAATAAAGCTACCACCAGGTCGTTTGGGATCTTTCAATCCTGCACGGCTACGACGAATGGCACGCGAAACAACGTCTATTGCCTTTTCTTGTCCAATGATGCGCTTACTCATCTCATCTTCTAGATTCATTAGACGCTTTGATTCTTCT
>WQVN01000011.1 GCA_009785795.1 Coriobacteriia bacterium | reverse complement strand
TCATTTTCAGACACACATTTTGTCCGAGTGGAAAAGTTGAGCCAAATCAACTTTTTTGAACATATTATCCGCAGCGACCTGCACTTTTAGTGAAATTTGAGCACACTTTTTGTCCTATAAGCCAAAAAGTACTACGCTGGTGACTTAAGATTTGTAGCTGAAGTATTCAACTTGCTATTCTGCAGTAGACTTCCACCGAATAAAGCGACGCTCTGCCAAATTAATTGCCTCATACATTATTACGCCCATCAAAGCCATCGCTATGATGCCTGCAAACATGGCAGGGAAATTCATACGGCCCCATTCATTAATGACGTAAAAACCAATGCCCGTATTACCCGCAATGGACTCAGTCAAGAACAGAACGGCAATGGCAGTACCCGCACTAATTCGTAGCGCGGTAAAGATATTTGGCAGCGTGTACGGAATGACAACGTGCCGTGCAATATCAAGCTTGCTTGCACCAAGTGAGCGCACACTCAATACAAGGTCTGGCGAAATTGACTTTGCGCTATCACGCGCTGTCACCATAGTTTGAAAAAATATTACTATCGCAATAAGCGTAATTGCAGGAGCACTGCCCAGCCCCATTAGAACGAGCAGAACAGGAACAAAAACTACCTTTGGTACGGGATAAAGCACGTACAGCAATGGAGCAGCTACAAGATCTGCACGAGGGCTTCGCCCGACAAGCAAGCCCAAAATCGCACCACCCGTAATGCCAATAAACATTGCTGCCAGTATGCGCCACAATGATATGCCCAAATGCGGAAGCATGTCAGGAAAGGAATAGTACAACTGCGCAAGTGAAATCACAGGTTGTGGCAGTGCAGGATTATCAATGAGCAGCGCAAGCAGTGCCCAGCCTAGCAGGATGGCAATTGTCGCACCAATGTAGCCGATAATCTTTTTTAGGCGCAACTTCATTAGCCACCTCCTCGCAACAGTTCGCGCAGGTGTGTACACTGCTTATGAAAGGTTGTGCTTTGACGGTAATCTGTTGACCCCATCTGCGGATTATCAATGATTGTTCGAATTGTTCCCGGACGCGATGTCATAAGCACAATACGTCTGCCTAATAAAACCGCTTCTTCAATGGAATGTGTCACCAGTATCTGAGCGTAGCCTTCACTGCGCCATAAATCCAGCAAGACATTTTGCAATTCTTCACGCGTTAGGGCATCAAGTGCAGATAGAGGTTCATCCATCAACATGATATCTGTATCAAGTGCCATTGCACGCGCAAGCGCAAGACGTTGGCGCATGCCACCAGACAATTCAGCAGGATAGGAAGCAGCAAAGTCTGCAATGCCAACCACTGCGAGAGCATCCATTGCCTTTTCATGAGCTTCTTTACGCGAAGCACGCTGCACTAATAAGCCTAATGCCGCATTATCGAGCACTGTTTTCCAGGGTAATAAGCCGTAGCCTTGCAAGATTAGCGAAGTCTGCTTGCGCGGACTCGTAACGGCATCGCCCGCCACCAAAATCTGCCCAGATGTCGGAGTGATCAAGCCTGCAATCAGATTCAATAAGCTGGTTTTGCCACAACCGCTTGGACCAATAATGGCAACAGGCTCGCCACTTGCAATTGACAAGGAAAATGCATCCAGCGCACATGTTTCTTTCTGGGCAGACAGGTAAACCAGCCCAACATCGCGCAGCTCAATTGCTGTCGCACCACTACTTGCCTTTGCTGTTTTGTGTGGTAAATCTGTCATGGTCAGCCTCTGCTGCCTATTGATCTGCTAACTACTATTGCCATTCTTGCTGATATTCAGACTGGTACTGGCCATTGCCGTAAGAATCGTCTACTGGATTGATTTCAAGAAGAGTAATTTCAAACCATAAGTCCTGATCAGCCTGCACCATTCCAGGCATACCTGCTGGACCAAAGCCCATATAAGCAGGGACTTCCAGCGTCCGCGTACCACCAACCTGCATGCCCACAACACCTGCGTGCCAGCCATCAATAACATCGCTGTTCCCCACCACAAACTGATAGGGGCCGCCTTGAATGTCAGAAGAATTGAATAGGCTATCGTCGTCAAACAGGTAACCTTCCCAGTCGATGAGCACCGTATCACCGTCTTCAACTGCAGGACCTGTACCCACTGCAACGTCCTCATATCGAAGTTCGGTCAACTCGTCAGGTTCAACATACTCTGGAGGAGTAACAATAATTTCCTGGGCATCGTCAGCAGATTGGGGCATACATGCACTCACAAAGACTGCAAGTGCAGCCATTAAAATGACGCTTAGCACATATAGCGTCATGCGCCTGAGTTTAACCATATGCTTTATCGCCCTTCCATGTAATTTAGGTTGCATGTGCTTGCAGCAACTGTACAATTTCGCCATCCAATCGTACCACTAACTGCCATCTTTTACACAAACAGTGTATTATGGATAGGGTTATTCGTAAAAATAGAAAGGCGTATTGCAGTGACAGTCAAAACACGTATTTTTATTACACTACTCGTCCTAGTGGTGGGGCTTTTTGGCATCAGCACAACAGCACAGGCCGCAGAAGAGGCAGACTTAATTAGCCTCAGCATTTTCCTGATGGAGATCCCCGAGGAGAATCGCTCAACTCTTACCGTGTACGGTCTGGTTGATCCAGAAGAAGTTGAGCTACCTGTTACCGTCAGCTTTGGCTTTCTTGAGATGTTTGAATTTAAGCAACTTGCAGAAATGGGCTTTGAAACGGGACAGATGCTTGGCGACATAGAGTTTGACAGCACAGAGGTAATAACTGCAGACGACGGCAGTGAAGTTATATACACTCTCACTCTAACAGAGGGTCACGGCTTTTTCGCTGGCTTTGAAATCGACAGCTTACTATATGACCGCAGTACGGAAATGGGCGACATGCCCATGGCCTACTTTATCTATCTTCCCCTGACTGATTTGCCAGTGTTAACTGTCGGATTTATTTCCCCTAGTCCTGAATTAATTGGGGCTGGTGCTGACGTGGAATTGCTCGCACAGCTTGAAGATGGTGAGCTCTATGGCATAACCCGCTTTGACGTTTCTCCAGACGAACCACAGGAATTTACTGTCGCCTTTGCCTCGCGCGCATCTCGTGATGCGGCACTTGCTGCTGCCGCAGAAGCAGAGCGTCTCGCCGACGATCCCTGGTATCAGATTAGAACATGGATTGCCAGTCCTATCGGCATTGCTACCGTCGGACTGAGCATTGCAGTGCTTGCTGGTATTACCATGGTTGTCGTCTTGATGCTTAATCAACGCAAGAAGAGTAGCGACAACTACGACTATGACTACGATTATGAGGACAGCGACCAATCGCCCACCTAGTTTGACGACAGAGTATGTCCATTAACTAAAAGTAGGTTACAGACTTGAAGAAGCTAACCAGTCGCCTAAGTCTGGGATGTGCACGTATAGCTGCACCGACACTAATCTATCGTCCGCGCAGTTCGCAGGCAGACTATGACCTCAACTACAACGCGTATTCACAAAAAGTACAAGGGGCTATCGAAAGTGGTAGCCCCTTTTTGAGTGCACGGCTTGGCAGTGTCGAGGCGCTTGCTTGCCTGTCACAGATATGGGAACAAAATGCATCTGCCCTGCGAAAAGCAATTGCGGCACCATATTTGCGACAGCTTCGCTTGCGCTTAGGCAGCAATGCAGGAGTCTTTCCCAACACTGATGAGCAATTTCACACCTTTTGCGCAGAATATCTTGACAGCTTAAAATCAATTGATATATTGGCTTCTTGGATACAACAAGAAGACCTGTTGGATAGCTACTTCACCCACCCACAAACAGTCTTTCTCGAAAACATTGTGCCCTTTGTCGGCGACAACCCCTGGAGTGCTACTCTTGCGGGCAAGCAAGTGCTGGTTGTTCACCCCTTTGCGCAATCTATCGAGACTCAGTACGCACAGCGTGAACTGCTTTTTGCAGATGCGCAAGTACTGCCCCGTTTTGACCTGATAGCATATCCTGCCGTTCAATCAATCGGTGGGCAGGTCATGCAGAGATCCGCAAATGGGAGCACTCTGCCAGATAACAACATGCCTGCAAATGTACGCGCTGTCCCAGATAATCGCACCGTATCGTATTCCAGCTGGACTGAAGCACTTGCACAGATGAAGACTGATATTGCTGCCCTTGACTTTGACGTCGCGATTCTAGGTTGCGGTGCATACGGTCTACCCCTTGCGGCACATGTTAAGGCGCTGGGCAAGCCAGCAATCCATCTAGGTGGCGTCACGCAGTGCCTGTTTGGAATCAAGGGAAGACGCTGGGCTGAAGACTACGGTTGGGACAAGCTCTATTTTAATGAACATTGGATTTATCCTGACGCAAGTGAGCGTCCAGCCAGCGCACAATCAGTAGAGAATGCCTGCTACTGGGCCAACTAGCAAGATACAGTTCAATTTGCCCAATTCGGCTATACTTAATCGCATGACTGCGGCATGTAAAACTAGCAAGAACAGCAAAATCGCACTAATCACTGGCATTACAGGTCAAGATGGTGCCTATCTATCACGCCTACTTATCGATAAGGGCTACGAGGTGCATGGCATTGTTCGTCGCAGTTCTGACCACAATACAGCACGTGTTGACCAATTGCGTAAAAGTTCTGACCAAAAAGCGGCACAGCTGAATCTGCACTTTGGCGACCTGACAGATTCTGCGGGCATTATAAGCATAGTCGACGCAGTACGCCCTGACGAGATTTACAATCTAGGCGCACAGAGCCAAGTGGACATTAGCTTTTCGACACCAGTCTATACCGCAGACGTTGACGGACTGGGAACGCTCCGCCTACTCGAAGCAGTACGCGTTTTGGGTCTTGCTGATACAACGCGCATCTATCAAGCAAGTACCTCTGACCTATACGGTACAGGCGGTGGAGCGCGTCCAAAAAACGAATTAACTCCTTTTGCACCTAATTCGCCCTATGGCATCGCAAAGCTATACTCGTATTGGATTGCGGTGAACTATCGCGAAGCATACGACATGTATGTCTGCAATGGCATCTTGTTTAACCATGAAAGCCCCCTCCGTGGCGAGTCTTTTGTTACACGCAAAATCTCGCAAGCCGCTGCACGCATTAAGCTAGGCAGGCAAGAAGTACTGCAGCTGGGCAACCTTGACGCACAGCGCGACTTTGGCTTTGCAGGTGACTATGTTGATCTGATGTGGCTAATGTTGCAACAAGACGTAGCTGATGACTACGTCATGGCAACAGGCACGCTGACCTCAGTGCGCGAATTTGCTACTGCAGCGTTTGCGCACGTTGGCATTGAGCTGCGTTTTGAAGGCAGCGGTTTGGATGAAATTGGCATTGACGTTGCGAGGAATCGTATCGTAATTGAAATTAGCGAAGAATTCTTTCGTCCTACAGATGTTGAAGTATTGGTCGGCGATGCCTCAAAAGCACATAGGCAGCTTAACTGGACACCCAAGACGACGCTTAGAGAACTGTGTGCCATGATGGTTGAATTTGACCTGCAGCGTGAACAGAACCTCTAGGTAGGCACCATGACTGATGTCATCTATGATTATCAGGCATTTTCGATGCAGCAAACAGGCGGTGTCTCACGTTACTTTGCTCAGCTAATCAAAGCATTTGAGCAAGATCCAGATCTCGCAGTCACACCTTATCTGCAGCTGTCTTATGCTGCCAATCGCTATTTAAAGGACGGCTTAGACGTAAAGGTAAGTCCACTTTTTCACCGCTATCAAGGACGTGGACGTGGCAAGCTGCAAGGCATCGGCAATATTGCAAATAGAAATGCAACTTTCCAGCTGCTGTTGCGCCACATGGATGCCATCTATCATCCCACTTATTTTGACCCATGGTTTTTACACATGCGCGAAGGACAAAAAAACCTGTCATTTGCCAATCCAATGGTAGTAACTGTCCACGACATGATTCATGAATTACGGTCAGACCAGGTCGCAGATCCACAAACAGTGGCAAAGAAGCGCGCAATGATGCACCATGCTGATGCCATTGTTGCAGTCTCTGCAGCAACAATGGACGACATCGTTGCACTATATCCTGATTATAAGTCAAAAATCACTGTCATTCATCATGGCAATAGCTTGGATGATGAGGTGACCGTCGGCAACTTTCCTCATGATGAGCCTTATCTGCTCTTTGTGGGTAATCGCTGGGGGTACAAGAACTTTCACGCTGTCGCCCATGCCTGTGTACAGCTCTTTGCAGATTATCCAGATTTGCAGCTGGTCTGCGCTGGCGGTGGAACATTTACGTCTGCTGAAATGGAATTGCTGCGATCGCTGGGCATCTCGTCGCGCGTTATGCAGCATAATCCCAGTGACGAAGTATTGAAAGCTATGTATCAGGGGGCAACAATCTTTGTCTTTCCTTCGCAATATGAAGGGTTTGGACTACCTGTCCTAGAGGCAATGGGTAACGGTGCGTCCTGTGTGCTCAGTGACAGCAGCTCCCTGCCAGAAGTAGGTGCAGATGCCGCATTATATTTTGATGCAGGCACAGCAGATGGTGGTGCAGATGAACTGGCACAGCAATGCAAATGTATACTTGATGACAGTACGGTGCGCAAGCGGCTAATAGCCGCAGGATATAGTCGTGCAACACAATTCAGCTGGCAAAAGTGTGCCCAGCAACATGCAGACCTCTACGCCAGTCTACACGCAAAAGTAAAGACAACACCATGAATAAGCCACGTATCGCGATTTATCTGGAATGTGACACTGATGTCGGCGGACAATATCAATATGCACTAAGCATGGTAGCTGCCCTTGCCCAACAACAGTCCTTCGACCTGTATTGCTACAGTTCGCGCAAGATATGGAAAGACTATTGTGCGCGACATGCAATCACGTATCGCCCTTTCCCCACAGGCTTTGCAACCCATCGTCTTTTCCAACGCTTTATCAGACGCTCCTTAGCAGATGCAAAACCATCTGCATGGGTCGGCCGCCTACTACAGCGTGTAATCAAAGTGGACAAGATTGATGTCATAGTATTTCCCATGCCGACTACTCTTGCATCTAACATGCCAATTCCAAGCATTGTCACAATCCACGACCTGGTTTATCGCTATGTGCCAGAAATGCGTGGTGACGGCGAATCAGATGCTGAATACTATGACGATCTGTACCAAAATATCCTTGACACCGCAGGCACCGTTTTAACTGATTCCGAACTATGTGCACAACAGTTGCGCGAAGCATTCCCTACTAAAGCTGCAAGCGCCAATATTAAAGTATTGCCCTACTGTGCTCCACCCTACATAAGTGAATACCTGCAGGCAGTGAAAGATAATCCTCAGGCAGTACTCGCAAGCATCAGTAGTGCCGTTCGTGACGCTGCAGCACGTCCCTTCATCTTTTACCCTGCATCATTTACGCGCCATAAGAATCACGACCAACTGCTATTGGCATTGCGACAACTTGCAGATGAAGGACTTATGGTCAATGCTGTCTTTTCCAGCCCGCCCTGGCCGCCTGCCAACGAAGTAAAAGCTCTGATTGCAAAATACAATCTGCAATCACAGGTCACCCTGCTCTCCTATGTCAGCAACCAGGATATATGCTACCTGTACCAGCAGGCACGGGCACTGGTAATGCCAACCTTCAATGGGCCTACTAACCTACCACCCCTTGAGGCATTTGCCCTCGGTTGTCCTGTGATGATTTCAGATGTGTTCAAGGAATCTGAGCAGTTGCAAAGTGGTGTACTACTTTTTGATCCCAGGTCACCTGAAGACATCGCACGTGCAATACGTCAAATCATAACTGACGATACCTTGCGCAATAGGCTAATCGCAGAAGGACACCAGCGTGATAAAGAATTGAACCTTGACGCATTTTCGGTACGATTTGCAGATATCATTACTGCAGCCCTTAGTGAAAAATAATATGAGCAGTTCAGCTAATATGTCTGGCACCTCCAGATTACTTCGCAACACGCTTGCAAATGTATCTGCACACGTAGTAACGGCTGCTGTTGCCTTTATCACACTTCCCTTCATGTTGGCACATTTTGGAATGGGCTATTATGGCGTATTTGCGCTAGTCATTTCACTGGTGGCATTCGTCGCATTATTTGATTTGGGAATGACAACCGTATTAATTAAGCGGGTTGCCCAGATTGACGTGATGGAACATCCGCAGGAATTCGCAGGCACCATCAGGTTGGGCAGGCGCTGGCTTGCACTCTTTGGCATCATTAATGCAGTAATCTTGGGCATGCTGGGATTCGCTCCTTTTCTGATCGCAAACTTACAGAGTGATGAAGTCTTTCTATTCCGCGCCATGCTCGCGCTTTACGCGCTCTCGCAGTTAATTATCTGGCCTGCAAAAATTGGAAATATTATCTGCGCAGGCAGACAGCGCTACGATGTCATTGCCCTGACAAATATTGCAGTCGCGCTTGCCAATACTTGTGCAATAGTCACTGTGCTGCTACTAGGACGTGGACCCTTAGTGCTCACTGCCTGTTTTGTGGCAATCAGCAGTATTGCTAGCATTGCTCTTGCCGTATATGCCCTACGCATGCAAAAAATATCATCTGCAGTAAACGCAAATGGCACAAACAGGTTACTGTCAAACGCAAGTCGCCACTTGCTGCGCCTCGCCCTGCCCATATTTGTAATCCAGATTGCCGTGTTTACCATGCAACAACAGGCCGACCGTGTCATTTTGGGAATAATGTTAGGAGCAGCAGCGATTGCACTGTACGAAGTTGCAGCAAAATTGGGCGCACTCCTGTTTCAAATAATTGGACTTGCAATTTCTGCTACTCCCTCGTTTGTTGCTCACAAAGAAACGGTCACAACACGCGAGGGAATGAATGATTTCTTTTTGACGGGGTCGCGCTATCTATCGCTATTGCTAATGCCCACCTTTATGATTGTGCTGGTTTTTACACCTGCAATTATTCACGTATGGGTGGGTCCAGAGTTTGCCATCAGCACCATAGCAGCGCAGTTCTTGATTGCAAGCGCACTGCCCTTTCCACTGCTGATACTAATCGATTCAATTTTGATTGCGCGCGACCAGTATAAGGTCTGGTTACCCTTTGCTATTCTGGTTGCTATCATCAATCTGATTGTTACTGCCCTACTGGTTTTGCAGCTGGGACTCATTGGCGTTGCCATTGGAACCTTTGTTGCCGCATTGTGCGATGTCGCCTGCAAGTTATGGGTGCTGCGCTCAACAATTCAATGCCCCGTGCGCAAATGGATACAGCGTGTGCTACTACCTGCCACAATAGCAGTGGGCATAAGTGCAGTGCTCGCCATAGCATTCACCACAATAGCCGTACCTGTAAACCTCACCCTGCTATTAATAGGGCTTTGCGCCACAATTGCACTGTCCTATGCGATAATTTTCTCAAGTATACTGAGCTCGGATGAGCGCAGCACCTGTCTACGACTTGCAAGGAGCGTTACCACACCATGGCAACGAACAAGGAAACATTAAGTTCTGCTGATAAATCTGGAAACAGAAAGCAGCGTATTGGCATCTATTTATCCTGTAAAACAGATAGAGACGAAGACTACGAGCGATCACTTGCCATCATGCAGGCACTGGGGCAGCATACGGATACCTATGACATCTACCTGTACAGCCCATATAAAATCTGGAAACAGTACTGTTGGCGTCGCCCCATCTTCTATCGTCCCTTTCCAACCAGCGGAGCATCAAATGCATTGGGCAGACTCATGTTTCGCAAATACCTTGAAGCCCCTGACCCGCCCGAATGGCTGGGAGAAATGCTTGCACGAAAGGCACGCGACGAAAAACTGATCGTGTTAATATTTCCTACGCCCAACAATATGGAAGATGTGGTCACCATTCCCGTTGTGCATCAATCGGATTTGCCCGCAGACCTTGATGCAAGTCCCATGTCGCTCTCAAAGCAACTGCTGACAGTTATAAAGACCGCCATCAACAATCACAAGAATGACTAAGTGAGCAATTGGATGAGCACATCCACTACTAGCAGACTGTCCATACATCAGCTGACGTGGTACTGCTTCTGCCTAATTTTTCCCGCAAGTGCACTGATTAATGGCATTGTGCCATTAATGGGCGAGCATGGCCTGTACGCCTTTGGTGGAATGCTGTCGATACGTGCTGCTGCATTTTTGATTCCTTTGAGTCTGGCAGGTGCATGCTGGGGCTACAGCATACTGCGCGGGCAAACGCAGTTGCGCAGTAATCCATTTCATTGGATTTTGCTTATACTGGCAGCGTTCATAGGACTTGCAACTGTATTTGCCGCAGAACAAACTGTTGCAGTTTTTGGTTCGCGGACAAATGGACAAGGTGCACTAATTTGGATTGCATATCTATTGTGTGCATTTCTCGCATCGCAATTGATTTCTTCGCGTAAGCGCATGCGGCAGATAATGTGGGTGATTATTGGCACAGGAACTACCGTTGCACTGCTTGCTTTAGGCGAAGTTTCAGGCATCATCACTACTGGCTTGCCACAACCCGATTGGATGTTGGCACGTGGCATTGCAACGATGTATACTTCTGATCATCTGGGCACCTTTCTTGTAGTACCCGCAATTCTTGCCATAGGACTTGCACTGACCAGCAAGGACAAAGAGTTCTATATGGCACTTGCCTGTACATTGCCGTTAGTGTATTCGCTGGTCTTTACGATGACGCGCGGTGCATGGGTTGGTGCACTTACTGGTGTTATCGTTTTGAGCATATTGCTTCTGGTGCGTAGTGATTTGCCAAGCACCAAAGATGGCTGGAAGCGTATTGCAATTTTATGGGTCGGGATTACTGTGGTACTGCTGTCATTTTTGACTGTTTTCGGCAGCACTGAATTTACACAACGATTTGAGCATGCGGTAAGTGATTTTCACACGCAAGGGCAAGCACTTGCGGGGCGTGGCACACTGTGGAACATCAGTTCTGAACTGATTGCAGGCTCTCCTCTTGTAGGGCTGGGTGCAGACAATGTCATCTATGCTTCGGGGCAATCTGTAAATATGCAGTCCCTTGAACGTGAAGGAGCTACTCTTTCGCTGGGCAGTCCTCACAATGTCTATTTAGAGCTCGCCTTAAACTTTGGCATAGGGTTTGCTCTATTGATGGCAGGATTGATTATTGGCCTATGCATTAAAAGCGTGCGAAGCCTTTTACGTAAGCAGTCTAAGAATAACGAGCTTGCTGTTTGGCTGGCAGCACTTATTGCTCTTGCTGTAGCCCTGATTACCGCAACTATCAACGTTGCTATCATGGCGTTATCTTTCTGCTTGCTTGGCTTTCTGCTAAGAACCTGTGACCACAAAGATCAGTACCGCAAGCTACAGAAGCAGATTCTGGCAGGGGCTGTCATTGTGCTGTCAGCAGGACTCTTAATCTACGGATCTATCGAGGGAGCAAGTGCTCTGCGTGGAAATGCTCATCTGCGAAGTCCCCATGCTACTATTGAGCGCAGTTTTGCTGCCCTCGACATTGCTCCTTGGCGAAAAGAGCCACTGACCCACCTGCTTCAGTCAAGTGGAGCTTTGTTAATGCGAGATGAACTGACTGTCGAAGAAATGTATCGCATTTTGAATTTCATTATCGAAAAAGATTCTTTAAGCCCAGAACCTCATCTTGCTATGGCGCAGCTACTTATAGATTTTGAAGATGATTGTACGCGGGCGCAAGTACACGTAGATCGCGCACTTGAATTGCGTCCATCATCTGCAGCCGCACATGAATTGCAAGTCAGAATAAAAGCTGTGACACAAGCAAAATGAGCAAGTAGTACATGCTGGTCATTCCAAATAGCATGTGGATGAAGTCAAAAAGCAATGGCTACTTATCACAAATTTAATTCTTGCATCAACTAAAAATCTAAGGAAATTGCAGGTTGTGCCAGCGGCCAATGTTGGTAACAAATGTATCAAGGCAAATTTGACAAAATTGAGAGCAAATTGGTCTAGTAGGGTATAATGAGAATACTATATTAGTTGGTCATTGGACGAACTGGCAGTTTTTGATG
Source organism: Coriobacteriia bacterium (assembly GCA_009785795.1). Lineage (GTDB taxonomy): Bacteria > Actinomycetota > Coriobacteriia > WRKU01 > WQUG01 > WQVN01. The sequence continues at coordinate 15,136 of WQVN01000011.1, read as the reverse complement.
CCTACTTTATGAGGGAGCAAAATAATGCGCAGAAGAACTCGAACCAGAGCTAAGTTGCGACAGCAGCGAAAGACAAGGGGACTAGGAAGGTCACTTGCACTGCTTTTGGCAATAGTGATGCTTTCGACGGCTGGTATTTCAGCCATAGCCTTTGCAATCGGCTCAGATGATGTTGCGAGCCTAGATGCAGCCTATGTCGAAAACACTTACGAGGATGTAGTCACTGAGGAAGTCATCAATGAAACCGCAGATGCGGACACTGACGATGATTCAGTCACTGGAGATATAACCACAGGCGACAGTGCAGAAGCACCTGCGGAAACCACTACCGAATTCGTAGACGACAGTGCAGAAGCACTTGCTGCTAGCGATACAGCAGATTTGCCTAATGCTGCTGACGGCTATATTGGCATAGAGCCATTTGCGGTTGATCCCACCGTTCACTATTTCGCACTAGTAAATGGTGCTGGTCCTGGCGTCGATCAAGGATTTGTCACATTTGATGCCGCACGTCTTGCAGCTAACGCACAAACAGGAGTCAACAGTGTGATCTACCTGGTGCGTAACGCCTCTATCCCTGGCGGAGCAGATCAAAGTGTGCCCTCTTTTACCTCTACATTAAACTTGAATGGATTTACTCTCACTGCAAATTCAACGATGCTTATAAGTGGAACCATGGATCATTTCACGGTAAATGCAAATGGTGGCACGCTTGTGTTCACTGCAGCACAAGGTTTGCGAATGGGAGGAATTCAAGGAGGGGCTGGCAATCCAATGAACCAGTCCACCGCAACAATTAACAGCAATGTCATTGCAAGTCAAAATGCATTTATAGCTGGTCATGCCACAACAATCACCGTTAACGGCAATATCACTGGTGCAGGTGTTCCAAATGCACCTGGCATGGGCTCTGTCGTACTGCTGGCACAAAATAACTCCAGAATATACGTAACTGGAAACGTAACAGCAAGTGCAGTTAACCTTAATAGCACTGGTGCAATTACTGGCAATACTGCGCAAATCCGCATTACTGGAACCCTCACTGCCCCCAATAACTATGTTGGCTTTGGTCTTGCAAACAACCAATTTTACATGAAGGCAATCGGTGACTACGATCCAGTCAGCGAATTGGCTGGATACAGGCAATACAGCCACAACGATGCACGGCGTATCTGGGTACTCGAGCCAGGGCAGCAACCAGATCCTCTCACCGCAGTAGTTACTGCCCCTTCAGGTACTGTTCCCATTACAACAAATCAGGTAGTTATCACCTTTGACAGAGCAGTAAATACAGCAAGTGCAGGAACCGTAAGCCTTACGGGCACTGCTGGTGCTGCGCTCGATATGGCTAGTGCCGTATGGAGCAATGGCAATACTGTTTTAACCATTCCCCTATCTGGCTTGGTTGCAGGTGGAAGCTATTCAGTAACTGCTCAAGGATTTGTAGCAGAAGATGGTGGAACTATGCAAGCGCCTGCCATTGGAAATTTCAATGTTCCCGTAGAGCAAGGTCCTGACCCACTAGAAGTAACCAATGTTGGTCCCTCTGGTAATAGCGTGCCTGTTGACACACCAGACCTTGTTATTACTTTCGACAGAGAAGTGGATGTGACAGCTGGTGGAACGGTCACGATGATTTGGACAGACGCAAATGGTGTCGAACATATTCACACCTTTAATGTTGCGGATGGCACGTGGAGCAACAATAATACTGTTTTAACCTTGCCCATGCCGCCACTTGCGCCTGGAACTGCCTATAGAGTGACAATAAATAGTTTTACTGCAGCAGATGGTGGAGAGATGATAGCTCCGTTTATCCATAACTTTAGAACTGCTCAAACACAGGTACCAGATCCTGATCCAGACCAGCCAAGACCACCAGGAGAGCCCGGAGAACCTGGTGCTCCTGGCACAGATGGTCAGGATCGCAGACCTGCACAACCTGATGATACTACTGCTCCAAAGACTGGCGACAATGCCAACATTGTAGTGTGGATCATTGCATTTATCGCATCCTTCGTCGCACTAGGCGCAGGATTCTCTGATAAAAGATTCTTATCGAGGAAGGAGGTGTAGATATGAAAGATAAAACAATTATTACAAAAAATGCACCAAAAAGAATGTTCCTTGTTCTTGCTTTGGCAGTCGCGCTTGTCTTTTCCTTTGGCGCCATTGCTGGAGCCGCTGAATACAAAGGCTTCTCACCACTGACAAGTCAATGGGGACCCGTCAACCCAAATACGGGACTTCCTCAGCAAGTAGAACTTGCTGGCTTTGTCAGCTGGGACACAGCTCGAGCAGCAATGACTGCAAATGCGGGATCAATTGAGACTGGGGTTAATGTAGGTACTGTTCATGGCGGCTACGTGACATCAACTACTAAGTGTACAGTGTGTCACTCAGTTCACCGCGCAACGGGCATTCCTACAGGAACACCTGGTTTTGTGAATGGAAACGTGAACAACCAGTTGTTCCTAACTGCTGCAGACGGTGGATCTTGTACCACTTGTCACACTGATTGGGGTTCAGGAAGCTCTGCTCTGCTTGTAGAGTGGGCACAAGAAGATCCTGGCCCACATGACACTGTTGGCTCTTGTGGTGCATGTCACCGTGGCGGAATTCATGGTCGTGACACATCACGTTACCACGTCATGAATGTATTCATGTTGGGTGGAGGCACCGACGGCATCATCGATGACGAATACAACGTGTCTGCTCAAACAAGGGGAACTGGCTGGAATTGGTCTGGCTTGAGTGGCAACGTGTTTAATGCTCCTGCTCCTGCACGTGGTGCTACACCTGAAAATGGTGCACTGTGGTGGGCAAATGGTGGAACATCTCCAGCTGGTATGGGTCTAGAACCTACTGGAGTAAATCAGCGACAGTTTTCAGCTGCGCGCAGTATGGCAACAGGAGTTACCTGCGGTCAGGCAGGATGTCACGTATATTCTGCATTCGCAAATAATATCTGGGGTGCCAGTTTCACGCGTCCTGATCCAGATAATCCTGGTCAAACCATTGAGCTAACAGGCCATGTCGTGCCTGGACTGGGTGTGAATCAGGGTGTTAACACGGTCACACCTGCGACTGCTGCTACTACTTCTATGTCCTGCGGACCTTGCCATCCCAGTAACACCGCTGGTTTACCAACGACACATTTACTGAGTGCTACTTCAATACAGTGGAGACAGTTTGGCTGTAACCAATGTCACGACATGGTAGGTGTTGCAACTAGCTCAATTGCATTCCCCCACGGAAACAGAAACATTGACGTTTTCGAATGGAGTAATGTAGCTGGTCAGGCCGGTGCTAACGCCTTTACCGCAATAGAAATGACCACCGTGGACGAAGGAAACCTGTGGATGTATGCAGCAACCATTGCTCGCAGAGCAGGCGCTGGTGCTTCATCTGCAATGAACAGTACAGGTCAATTTGCAAACACTGAGTGGCGTGTTTTGACAGGAGTTACTAGTGGTACCTTTGTAGCAGGAACAACAGGGCTAACAGACGGCGCATGCTTGAAGTGCCACTTGCCTGCTGATAGCCAATCACTTGAAGCTATGGGTGCACACATTGGACCACAAGGCTTCACTGATGTTGCTACTTGGGGCACTCATGGATTTAACGCGGCGCGCTATCCTGGTGGTGTTGCATCATTTGGTCAGCACGCTGGTCAATCTATGAGGATTCATCTATACAGATAGAATCTGACGACAACATCTTTAGCATTTGCACTGTTAAAGCACCTCGAAAGGGGTGCTTTTTCTTGCAATATGCACAGCTAGTGCTTTCATGTTGTGTTCATGTTGTGTAGAATGGATTCCTGTGTGCTTTGTCCTGTTTAACGTTTTAATTAGGGAGTATGAATGAGTACTAGCAACAAGCAGCGAACGGGTTGGAACGATCCAGTTGCACGATGGCTTGGAATTTTTATTGCAACCTTGATTATTGGGTCATTACTTACCCTAATATCCTTATTTCTAATGGGTTTTTTGCGCTTTGATGACAGCACCGTGCAGAGCAGAGCAGAACGCGATGTTGCCTCGGCCGGATTGCGAATTCATGATAATAGCAACGCAGATGACTGGCAGAACTACATCACTGCCCTAATTGCAGATGGGCAACTTGAGCGCGCTGAACGCGAACTTGAGCGCGCAAAGGCCTTTGACCCAGATGTAGAGCGCGGTCAGCAGCTACTCTTTGCAGAAGCTGCACTGCTGGACGGTCAAGGCGACGTAACTGCCGCTGTTGAGATTTTGCGCGAGGTCATTGAAGAGAGCATTGCTGCCTATAAATATGAACGTGATTATGGCCCTGATGAAATGAACTGGGCACAGGCGCGTGGCATACATCGCAACGTCTCTGCAGGACTGGGACATATCATTTTTTATGAACTGGGAGAAGGCAACTACGATGCCGCACTTTACTATATGGACTTATTTCTTGAGCATTATCCCAGAGATGCAGGAATTATGATCGAGCGCGCAGAAGTCAGAGCTCAGATGGGCGATGCGGAAGGTGCTCGCGCAGACTTTGAAGAAGCTTTGCGCTTTATGCCCCACGATGAACGTGCACATGCAGGCTTGGAACAGCTAGGAGGCGCTGAATAATAATGGATGAGAAAAATACAAATGGCGCAACTGGCACAGAGGATGAAAACGTGAATAAAGACACAATGACCGATAATCAGGCAGCCGCAGAGGCAACGAGTGCTATAGCAGATGACGCAACACCAGAAGAGCTTGACGTTGTCGTAGACGACCAAGGAGCAGATGCGCAGAAGCGCATGCGCAGGACACTTGCTGTTGTCGCAGTGATCCTGATAATTTTACTTCTGTTGGGCTGCTTGCTGCTCAATGCACTTTTAGGAGACCGTGAAAGACCTGCAGAAGACACTGGTGGTGTCACTTGGATTCGCTCTGTTTATGCCTACGGACCTGAACCGCGTCAATTCATTGCACCATCATCAGGAAGCTTTCAACCAGGAAGCACTGATCTTTGGATAACTGATCCCAGCAGCTATCGCATGGTTCGCTTTGATTGGCATGGAAACTTTCAGGAAGTGTGGTACAACGATGGTGAAGGGCTTTCTGTTAACTTCCCTACCAGAATTGCAGTAGCCAGCAATGGTGATATGTGGATTACTGAAACTACTTATAGCCGTGTTTATGTATATGACAGCAACCAAAACCGCATTAATATGATGCATGTTCCTCGTCCCCACAGCATTGCCATAAACGATAACATTGCGATTGTTGGCACCGTTGGGGGAATTGCTGCTTTTGAGCGTGATGGAACCCTTATTGGCTTCTTGGGCGAACGCGGTCGCGAAGATGGCATGTTTGACATTGTCAATGGCGTGCTTCTTGAGCCTGATAATACTTTCTACGTAGTTGATACTTTTAACGCCCGACTTAGCAAATACAATCCAGATTTTGAACGTGAATGGATTGTGGGATTGGGCGAGCCCATCAGCGCAGGCAGCAGCGAAGAAGCGCTTGCTCGCGCAGGACAACAGACCGATGAATTCCCTGCTGGCATGCAAATGCCTATGGGAATTACCATGGATGCAGCTGGCCGTCTGATTATCATTGACAATATGGACTTTAGCGTTGCTGCTTTTGATCCCGCAGACGGAAGCTTCTTGGGCAAATGGGGTACTTTTGGCATGGAGCATGGCCAATTCATGAATCCCTCTGACATATCCTATGATCCAATTACTGATTCCTTCCTCGTTTCAGATAACGGTAATGGTCGAATACAAATTATCAGTCTGCCAGATTCTGGGGGCGACCTTGTCTCACAGCTGAATCGCCTACTGAATGGACCTCTCTCTGCCTGCCTGATTCCCTTGCTGTTGATAATTCTATTCATTATTCTGATGACCATTTGGAACTTCTTGAAAAAGAGACGCGAAAGGGCACTTCTTGCAGAAGAAGAAGATGTAGCCCTTGCAGATGCAGAGGATATGATTTTAGAAAGTTCTGAAGCTGATAACGCAGCATAATTGACTATGGCAAAGACTAAGCAGCAAAAAAGCACGCGACAACGAAAAAGTCCCAGACTTAGTGATGGTCGCATCATGCGAGCATCAGTCTGGGTTGCAAGCGTATGCTTTATCGTTGCCCTGCTGCCAGCAGCAGTGGGAACAGTCTGGATTCCTAGTTGTGAAACTTGTCACAATAGCGAGGATTTCCATGTGCAAACCGAGCTGCGTTCACATTCCCGTGCAACCTGCATTCAATGTCATGGTGGCATGGGCACTGGTCAACAATGGCAATACCGTCAGCGCGTTATGTACCAAATGGTAATCCCTGTATTTGGAAACCTATCGGGCAACCCTAACACAGTAGCAGACGACAATTGCCTGGTCTGCCATGCAGATATATTTGCAGAAACCACTTTTAATAACGGACTATTCATGAATCATGATGCAGGCATTGACGGACACAATTGTGTTGACTGTCACTCAACGGTCACTCATGGAATACAGAGTAGATTCCCTCGCACTTACAATATGAACAGCTGCCTAACCTGTCATGCGGCAAATGTGGGACGTTTTGGCACCACCAATGACTGTTCGCTCTGCCATGAGGGCAATCATGAATCGGTAGGTGTCACTGAGGTTCGTATGACCCATGGAAGTGAGTGGCGCACAACCCATGCTATGGGCAACTTGAATACCTGCTGGGCATGTCATCCTCAAGACTACTGTGTACGCTGTCACGGCGTTGGTTATCCTCACTCGCCCAACTACATTAGCGCGCATGGACGTGATGCAACAGACGCTAATGCAGACTGTGCCAGCTGTCATCAAAACACTCAGTGGTGTGATGACTGTCACGGCGGTCATGAGATGCCCCACCCTGATAACTTTCTGCAAGATCATGCGCAAATTGCTGACCATGTAATTGATGACGAATCTTGCTTGGTGTGCCACATTCAAAATGATTGTGCTGCCTGCCATGCAGCACATGCGCATCCTGGCGGTTCATTTACTCCCGAATCCAGATATCCCCACAGGTAGCATGTTATGAATTGGAATGACATTTGGACATTGAATGGAATCATTGACTGGGAGACCTTTACTTTCAGTCTCGATGGCGCCCAATTGACAAATTTTAGTGAATTGCCTGGTCGCGTTACCACACTGGTTACAGACCCTGCTGCAGACCCTGTTGCGGCAATGCTTGCCTTTGCGCTACTTGCAGTACTACTTGTTTTAATTGCTATTACTCTAATTTTGATTATCAATCGTCCAAAGACGGTTATCCGTGTTGAAAGCACAGATACAACTAATGCAGCAAGCAAGGGTGTGCAGAACACAGATGCCAGCAAGACAACGGCTACTGCTAAAACAAGGCCAAAAGTTGTCCTTGAGCGACGTACTGGTCAGACAAAAGATCCTATGCGCGTATACTTTACTATCGCATCTTTCATGATTATCTTTGTGCTGATGTGGGTAAGTACGGGGGCAGTTACTCGTGTCGATGTCGTGTGTGCCAGTTGTCACAGCAGTGACCTGCATGTCGAGCAATTGGCAGTCAGTTCCCACAGTGATGTCAGCTGTGTTAGCTGTCATGAAGCAGGTGGCTTGCTGGGCAGCATTACGACAGCTGTTCCCCCACGTCTGGCACATGTAGTAGTGGGTACTTTTTCCAGCGAGAACGTGCCCGGATACGACAGCTTTGCGCAAACAGCATGTGCCGACTGTCACGCAGGACGTTTGCAGAGTACCAGTATTAACAGTAATGGCCTGCTACGCATATCGCATGCAGGAATCATTGAAGCACGTTTTCCTTGCGCGCGCTGTCATCAGATTGACAGCGACACGGGAGCCATGACCATTGCTGACGGGACTATGCAAAACTGCGCTACGTGCCACTATTCAATGGACGTAGGCACGCTTGCTTGTGCAACTTGTCACAGAAACAACAGTCAGTACATATCAAGTCGACAACTTGATCCTGAGGCAGATTTTTCCAGGCAACTTATTCCACATTCGGTCTATACTGGCGATACCTTTTGCTATCGCTGCCATGAAACAGGACCTTGTGACAGTTGTCATGGAGGGATTCGCATGCCCCATCCCTCAAACTATGTTTATTCATCGCATGTTACCGATACCTGGGACTTTGGCATAGATGCCTGTGATGTTTGCCATACGAGAGGCTTTTGTGACAATTGCCACGGCTTTGAAATGGCTCTTACCGAATCTGAATGGGCAAGTCAGGGCGTAGGTGGACGACCTGTTGACCCGTAGAAAGCGTACAAAATGAATATATAAAGTGGAAAACAGCACACAGGCTGTTGACTGCTTGATATAATAGACATTCTCTATGCGAAAGGAGGTGTAACATGAAAGAGAATAAGGTAAAAAGTAACTACTTTTTTAAAGGAGAAACAAACATGAAGAGAACACTAGTTCTAGTTGTTCTAATAACGGCATTCGTCCTATCATTAACCGCCGTTGCTGGAGCAGCAAGATACGACGGCTTTTATGCTGGTACCGATCGTTCTGGCGAAGCTTATCTGCGTTGGGCTGATGCACAAGCTGCTTGGCAACGCAACACTGGTGCTGCACCAAACACTCCTGAAGGAGACCAAGGTACAGCTCACGGCAACTATCGTACAACAACTGCAAAATGTTTTGTATGTCACAGTGCACACCGTGCGTACGCACCGGCAGCAAGCACAAGCCTAGCAACTGCCATTAACAATAACCGCGGTCTAGTTGACTTTGGTGCAGGAAACTCCTGTATTACTTGTCACGCAACTGCAGGTGCTACTGGAGCAACCAAGCAAATCGAATGGGGAACCATGTACGGTAACGTAACCGATAATGGTCCACACGAAGACTTTGGTTGTACTGGTCGCTGCCACGCAGGCGGAATCCACGGTTGGGGCGGTTCTGAATTCCATGGCATGAACGTCTACCTATTGGGTGGCGAGTCTGATGCAGAAATGCGCGCTGACTTTATTGCGGGTAACGCAAATTCAATCATGCGTCGCACAAATCTAACAGGAATGCCTGGTCGCGCAAACAACACTAACGTTGCTCAAAATACAGATCCAGCTAACCTGCCCTACAATGTAGGCGAGCCTATGGGTCAGTATGCTACTGGAAATCAATTCAGCAATTTTGAATTCTGGGCAGACGGCACAACAGGTTGGGAAGGTGCTCGTGATGAGTGGACCTTTGGTCCTGCTTGGTTCCAATTTGGACCAGACACCCCACCAGCAAATGGTATGCCACCAGCAAATCTCTGGAACAACACGTACTTCCCAGAGACCGTCTTTGCAGCAGCAAAGGCAACAGCTACTGGGTACACTTGTGGTAGATCTGGTTGTCACAGCAGTGGTAACTTTGCCATCAATACCTGGGGCTTTGGCGCAGATCGCGTAGAAGATCCAGATGATGATCCTACCATTATGACAGCAATGACTGGTCATGCAACAGGTGCGTGGGGCTATGGTGGTCGTCGTACTGGTTGTGCTCCTTGTCATCCTGGTGGAGCAGGCGGTGGATATCGCTACTTCCCTGGTGACATTAATTGGCAGCAACCAGCCAACAATACCGTTGTAGGCTTTGAAGGGCTAAATGGCTGGAATCGTATTCCTGGTCAGCCTACGGGGACTGACGCTACCAACAACATTGGTAACCTTCCTGCACCAGGTGAGCCAAGTCTCACTATGGCAGAAATGATGTTTGAACTAGGTACAACACGTACCTATGGCTGTAACCAATGTCACGACATGATTGGTGTTGCAACAAACCGTCCGGCATGGCCACACGGTAACCGCAACATCCAGGCATGGGAATGGACTAACTTTGACAACATCGAGCGTGATGCTTGGGGCATGCTACCACAAGATACGTGGATTGCTTCACGTGTAGCAACTGATGTTGATGAAGGAAATCTGTGGATGTACTCTGCAAGCATCTCTCGCGTTGTTGCAGGTATTCCAATCAACAACGCTGCTGGAAACCTGAATGCTCCAGCTGCAGACAGCCAGCCAGGTAATCCTCCAGTAGGAATGCATGCAAACCAGCATTACTACGGACTTACCTTGAACTGGATGGAAGACTTGCTTGTAGCTGACCCTGCCTTTACCATCATCTATGGTGTTGGAAACAGCGGAGTCAATGCTGGTCAGGTTGGTGAAATCCAAGACGGTACTTGTCTGAAGTGTCACATGCCAACAGACGTTATGTCTGCACGCGCACTTGTAGAAACTCATAATGAGACTGCTGCTCCTGGGCACGAAGTCGAAGCAAGTGAAATCGTTGCAGTTGACGTTGCAAGCCGTTGGCACCAAGCACGTCGCAACACCACTGATAATTGGTCAAACAATATCTTTAATGGTGGACGTCAGGGCGTAAGACCGATTACAAATCCGGCAGATCCAAACTTTGATGCACTATGGAACACTGTTGAGCGTAACACTGGTCAATCGTCCAAGTACATGTTCCTCTTTAGATAAGATTTAGTTCTTACGCTAAGGCTGAACATATAGCTTGAATAAAAGGAGGCTGAGCAATCAGTCTCCTTTTTCTATGCACTACTAAATGATTTGCGAATTGATGTCTGTCAAACTAGATGGAATTGATGCCGTATTTTGTGCGCAAGCGATGGAGCTTTTTGCCCCATGGCACTAAAGTCAGGGCAAGAAAGATTGAAGTCGATACAGCGTGTGACACGTTCATTGGTAATCCCATGCCTATAGTTGTCATGAGACCTGTCCAGCCCGTTTGCCACGCATAAGCAATAAAAAATTGAACATCCATAAGTAATCCATACAGTAACGAGACTGCAATCCCGTATCCAAGTACAGCAATTTTAAAGGCCGGGGTAAAGAAATGTGCATTCTGATCATCGCGACAAAAGAATACACCTGCGAAATAACCAACACCGCCCCAAGCAAGCATTTGCCAGGGGGTCCAAGGGCCATGTCCTAATACCATGTTTGACACAAGAGCAACTAGCATGCCGCACAGAAGTCCTGCATGCCTGCCAAAAAATAATCCCGCAAGGACAATGAGCGCTGTTGCAGGCTGAAAATTAGGAATGGGCATGAGTGCAATTCTTCCCACTATCGCAATGGCGGCAAGCACTATTACAGGCATCAGGTCGCGAGGACGAGGCCGTGCCCTCTCAAGAGCAACAATCAGCGGAATCAGAACTGCGGTAACCACAAGTGACGACAAAAGCAGATTCATTCAAATAGCCTAGCCCGTTGTCGAATTCTTGCGAGGATTACCATCCCCTCCCATTCCTGAGCGAGCACAGCGAGTCGAAGGATCTTTAAGGTCATGCAACATCCCCTCATAAACAGCATCTATCAACTGCTCTGGAGTCGTGCAACCATCTACAATCTTGCGTGACATACGGCTGGTTGGCGTGGTGTAGAAACTATTGCCTGTAAAGAAGTCTTGTGTCTGATCACGTGTAATAATCTCACCATTTGCAAGTAGTGAACAGCTTTGGGTATAGCGTGCAGCAAAAGGCAGATCATGAGTCACAATAATGAGGGTCTTGCCTTGACATGCAAGATCAGTGAACATATCACCAATTTCTTGCTTTGCCTGTGCGTCCAATCCTTTTGTGGGTTCATCTAGCAGCAGAATATCTGGATCCAACAACAGAATTTTTGCCAATGCAAGTTTTTGTGCTTCCCCACCAGATAGGTCGAAGGGATGTCTGGCAAGCAGATGTGCAATGTTGAATTGCCGTGCCATTTGCTGCACTATCTCAATAGTAGCGCTATTTACTGACAGCAAGTCATCGCGAACCGTATCACAGACAAAGCTTGCCTTTGGGTCTTGCGGTAATGCTGCTAAGCTCAAGTCTTTTGCAATACATACTTGCCCCAACTGTGATTTCAGTAGTCCGCAGATAACGCCTAGCAGGGTTGATTTGCCTGAGGCATTCCCTCCCACTATGCCATGTATCGCTCCTTGCTCAAACTGTGCACTAAGATGCTTTAAGACAAAGGGTTCGTGCTTGCCATACTGAAAGCAGACATCGCGCAATATTACTGCAACACTTTTGGAGGACGAAATATTCAATGATGCGCTTTGCTGTCGCACACAAGATCCTTCGCTGCGCTCAGGAATGACTATCTCCGCCTCACAAGCTGCGATAAGCTGATTATTGCCTAAAGCATTGAGATCTTGCAGTGAGCATGGAGTAATTGTCTGACGTGAGGCAAGATAAACACTTAGCCATCTGCGTCCAGACCTGACATCCAGTGGCCATGTTATGTCACCATGCCCAGAGCAAGCAACAGCGATTTGGGTTGGCTCTGGCAAAAAAATCGCGAGTTTTTTGCTGTCGGCACAATAAGTCACAAATTCCTGTGAAGTAAAGGTCTGGACTTGCTGATGCACAGCTTCGCGAACATCGTGTAACAGCAGAACCTGATCACTCAAGGCCAGTGTGTCATCTAATCGATGTTCACAACACAAAATGGTTGTGCCCAATTCAGTATTAACACGACGTAAGTGACGCAGAAAATTTTGCGCAGCTATTGGGTCAAGTTCTGCAGTAGGCTCATCTAGAACCAAGATGCTAGGATCAGCAACCATTGCTGCTGCCAAGTTGAGGATTTGCTTTTGTCCGCCTGACAGTGTATGCGTAGATGATTCAAGCAGGTATTCAAGCCCAAAATAGCTCGCATTCTCGGCCACTCTACGCCTAATTGTAGTCGTTGACAAGCCCTGATTTTCTAGTGCAAACGCCAACTCGTGAAAGACTGTATCTGTAACAATCTGATTGTCGGGATCTTGCTGAACAAAGCCGATAGGTGCAAGGTCACTGCCATCTGCAATCATGACGTCACCTAAGCGTGTGCCGTGCGGAGCAAGGGACGGCACCAGATGACGTAATAGTGTTGTTTTGCCACTACCCGTGCGTCCAAATAGCAAGGTAAACGAACCCACAGGAATAGTGAGATTAACATCACTTAGAATTGGAGCATCTTCTTGGGGGTAGGTGAATGTTAGGCTTTGCGCACTGACTGCATCCATCGCAACTGCTGTCCCCCTTCCAACACTAAAGGAAAGGACATGAGGACAGCGGCAGCAAACAATGCAATGCCTGAAAGTTGCTCAGTCCCATAAACCACAGGGAAAAAACCAAACTCGCGAGTAGTAATAAACAGACTGGCTGTCCCCATCACAATAAGCATCCCAAAAGCAATCAACATGCAGATGTCGCGCATCGTTAGATGGTAGCTGCGAAAGCTGCTGCGCCTTACAGCACTCTTTGTGTCGTCGCCATTCTCATATTTGCCCTCATATCTATCTCCATATCTACCACTATATCCACGGGCCTGCATGGAATCTGCCGTCTGAATCGCATCCTCAATTGACCAAGACATCAATGACGACAATGCCTGTGTTAGTGGACGTACTCCTCTTGCTTTAGGATTGAGCATCTTTTGGGCATTGCGAATCTGGACAAATCTCTGCTTGGTTAAGGGAATCCATCGTTGCACCATTGCGACGCTCAGTGCTATTGTGGGCACAATAGGCGCAAATAGATATAAAAAACGATCACTGGTCATAAACTGGGAATACAGACGAAACCAGAACATTATTGCGGTGAGCATCAAAGCGATGCTTGCACCAAAAAACAGGCTCTCAAGGGTAAACGTCCATTGTCCAATGCTTAGTAGCTCTGTTGCTCCACGATGGTTAAACAGCATATTGAACAATATAACAACAAGCGCCATAGGAATGACCCATTGCAGCAATTGCCACAATCGTGCAATACCCATATACAAGCAGATATTCAAGATCGCCAATCCTGCAGACAGTCCCAATATCGCAGGATGATAACTAAGCAAGGTCAACAGAATCACACCTGCGAAAAACAGCAGCATCACTGCAGGATGCAGTAGTGAAAAGCGTGTCGCAAGTTGCGCACTACGCCCTACTCTGTTGACAGAAATCCTAATTGCGTTCCTGTCAGAATTACCAACCGCCTGCACCAAGGTCTGCCCCATTATTCAAGGTATAGCGCCACACGACACTGTCTCCTGCGCTAAGTGTTTTTGCAGATGCAGAAGCATTGGGAAACTGTCCATTAACACTGAACATCCATCCACTTTGACTGCCAAAATCATTCATAGATAAACCACCAATGCCTGTAACAAGTGCGCCACTTGTATTGACTCGCACACCGGTTGCATCTAAGGCTTGCCTAACAGTAGCATTCTGGGGCACCGTAACATTTCTGCGAGAAAGTATCACTCCTCCGCTAGCGATACCAGCAATGCGACTGGGATTTTCAGCGTGCGCTGTCCGTGCCTCGACTTCAACAGAAACTGTTATGGTCGCAGGTGTGGTGCTTTGCGATGTAGAGCTCGTTGTTGAAGAGGACGACCCAGAACCTTGAGTATTACTGCCTGTACCTGATTGCCCAGAACCGGAACTTCGTGATCCGCTCGATGTGTTTGATCCTGACCCACTTCTGTCAGATCCTGTAGAACTGTTGCGAACAGCAGAATCAGATGACCCAGCAGTAGAACTTCCACTGCCACGAGAATTGTCATTTACAGTAGAACTGCTTCCTGCACTACTCGAATTTCCTGATGATGTGTCAGCGCTATCTGATTGAGATGACTGGGCGGCTGTATCAGCTTCAGCATCTTCATCAGAGGCATCGTCTGCGTCTAAATCCTGGTCAGACTCAACATCGCGAGCATCTGCTGTACTGGTTGTCTCGACTGCAATGTCTGCTGCTTCAGCACTTGTATTTGCAGGCTCAGAACTACTGCAAGCAGCAAATATGGCTGTGCACAGCAACGCACACGCTGATACCAGCAGTAGTCTAATTATCTGGCGTATCATTGTTATCATCAGCAACAGCTGCCTCTTTCGCTTTTTTCTTCTTCATGTCTACAATCTTTGTCACAATAATCGCTGCAATAATTGAGGCCGCAAAAGATCCTAACAATACCCATCTGGCAGTATCTGTAAAGTCGCCTGTCTTTGGCGCAAGTGTGTTGCGAGCAGCATCTTTGGCTGCTATTGCAGATGCTCTATCGTCAGGTGCAGTGCCACCACCATTGTTACCGCCACCATTGCCCGTATTGCTGCCATTATTCCCATTATTCCCAGTGCCACCAC
>WQVN01000010.1 GCA_009785795.1 Coriobacteriia bacterium | reverse complement strand
TAATTCCTGCTGCAGGATTGGGCACACGTTTTTTACCTGTCACAAAGGCGCAGCCAAAAGAAATGCTACCTGTGGTTGATAAGCCCATTATGCAGTATGTTGTAGAAGAAGCTGCGGCTGCAGACTCTGATGCGATACTGTTGGTGACAGGGCGCAATAAGAAAATTATCGAAGATCATTTTGATTATTCAGTCGAACTGGAAGAATTGCTTAGAAGTGGTGGCAAGACTGAGCAATTGCAAGACGTGAAAAATATCTCTAATATTGCAAAATTGTTCTATGTGCGCCAAAAGTACCCCAAGGGATTAGGTCACGCTATTGCTTGCGGTGAACCTTTTGTTGGCGATGAGCCATTTTACGTGCTATTGGGAGACGTTATTGTGCCACGAATGGACGTATTGTCTGCGCTGAAGGAAGCTCACGCAAAATATAGCGCCTCAGTCATTGCTGTTGAGCGTGTCGCACCAGAATTGGTTTCGCGCTACGGTGTTATCAGTGGCAAAGAAATAGAGCCGGGCGTGTTCAAGATCGACAAATTAGTAGAAAAGCCAGCACCAGGAACAGAGCCCAGCAATTTGGCAGTTTTGGGACGTTATTTACTGACACCAAAAGTGATGGATGTGCTACAGGATACAACTCCAGGGGCTGGAGGAGAGATTCAATTAACAGACGCTCTGGCACAATTGCTCGACAGTGAGGATCTGTATGCGGTAGAAGTTCCTGCCGGATCAAGCTTTGACACGGGAAATATGATGGCGTGGCTGCATGCAAATTGTGCTATGGCACTTGATAGTTCGCGCTATGGCGCAGAAGCTCGTGACATGTTGACTGCGCTATTGGACGAATCGTAGGCTGAAGCATTATGGATCGTAAATCTGCAGGTATTTTTCTGGAAAAGAAAATAAATGATGGCAATGCCACTGTTGGCGTTGTTGGCTTGGGTTATGTCGGCTTGCCGTTGCTCGTGGCGATTGCAAGTCGTGTAAGTGGTCACTGTCTGGGCTTTGATGTCTCTGCACAGCGAGTGCAGCAGATTAACGATGGACATAGTTATATCGGTGATATTGCTAGCAAGGATTTGACAGTTTTAGTGGATGAAGGACATATTGAGGCGACGATTGACTTTTCACGTGCTTCACAATGTGACGTGGTAGTTATCTGTGTTCCGACTCCACTTAATGCAGCAAGTGAGCCAGATGTTTCCCATGTGATTGCAGCAGCGACTGACATTGCTCCACACTTGCAGTCAGATGCCCTTGTAGTGCTGGAGTCAACTACCTATCCTGGCACAACAGAAGAAGTGTTGCTGCCACTGCTCCAATCAGATCAATTGCAGTTAGGCACGAATCTCTTTGTCGCCTTTTCGCCTGAACGTGTTGATCCTGGTAATCAGACATGGAATATCAGCAATACGCCAAAAGTAGTGGGCGGTCTGTGCGAGCGCTCAACGCAACTGGCAGCATTGTTTTATGGTCAGTTTGTTGAACAGGTTGTGCCTGTGTCTACTGCCCGTGCTGCCGAGCTGTCAAAGCTCTTTGAAAACATATTTCGCTGCGTCAACATTGCCCTTGTGAATGAATTGGCACAGTTGTGTGAGCGCATGGACATTGACATCTGGGAAGTGATTGATGCTGCGCGTACGAAACCCTTTGGCTTTATGCCTTTCTATCCTGGACCAGGGTTGGGAGGACACTGCATTCCCGTTGATCCCTTTTACTTGTCATGGAAGGCACGTGAATATGTCTTTCATACTCAATTTAT
This sequence comes from Coriobacteriia bacterium, assembly GCA_009785795.1. Lineage (GTDB taxonomy): Bacteria > Actinomycetota > Coriobacteriia > WRKU01 > WQUG01 > WQVN01. The sequence goes on along the minus strand of WQVN01000010.1, from coordinate 26,311 downwards.
TGAGCTTGCGGGGCGCATAAACCAAGGCATGCCTGCCTATACGGTACGTCGATTAATGGACGCACTTAACACGCAAGGTAAGGCACTAAATGGCGCACGTATTCTGGCACTGGGCGTGACATATAAGGCTGACATTGATGACATGCGTGAAAGTCCCGCACTTGATGTGATTTCGCTACTCAAGACAAAGGGTGCAGAAATTCACTACTATGATCCGCATGTGGCAGAGTACGTCCAGGATGGACAAACGGTTAGCAGTGTCAATCTTACTGTTGCAGAAGTGAGTGCAGCAGATGCAGTCATTGTTTTGGCAGGACACAGCGATGTTGACTATGACATGGTTGCTGCAAGTGCTACCTTGGTTCTTGATACGCGAAACGTCCTTGCAGACAGGGAAGACCACATCATCATCCTGTAGCAGTGCTTGCTATAATTGCATAAGGCTGTTACAGAAAAGGACATCACGCATGCAAAAGCCATTTGAAGGCAAAAAAGTACTGGTTACAGGCGGTACGGGATCGCTAGGTCAAGCTCTTGTCGGACATATTTTATCTGGTATTGAAGGCACACCAAAAAGCGTGACCGTGCTTTCGCGCGACGAAGCAAAGCAGCATGATATGCGCCTTGAATATGCAGGTCGCAGTATTGCAACTGATGAGGTTATTTTTGAAAGCTCGCGTCAGTACCTATGCTTTATCATTGGTGATGTGCGCGATTATGATAGTGTGCTGCGTGCAGCAGCAGATGCAGATATTATCTTTGCGGCAGCGGCACTTAAGCAGGTGCCCAGTTGCGAGTATTTCCCTTGGGAAGCCTGTCGCACCAACATTGAAGGTGCAGAAAATCTGGTACGTGCCATTGCACAGCACAAGCTGCCCGTTGAGACCGTAGTGGGCATTAGTACGGACAAAGCATGTAAGCCTGTCAATGTCATGGGCATGACAAAGGCCATTCAAGAACGTATTTACATTGAAGGAAATCTGCGCGCTCCTCAAACACGATTTGTTGCTGCGCGATATGGCAATGTACTTGCCTCGCGTGGATCGGTTTTGCCCTTATTTGTGAATCAGATAGCAGCAGGCGGTCCTGTTACCGTGACAACACAGGATATGACACGTTTTCTTCTGCCCCTTGATGCTGCAGTTGATACAGTCATTGCTGCGTTGAAGTTCGCAAGCCCTGGTGAGACCTACATTCCTCAGTGCTCATCTGCACGCATGATTGATCTTGCGAGTACACTGATTGGTGATCGCGATATTGAGATTGCGCTGACAGGAATCAGGCCAGGAGAGAAAGTCCATGAATCGCTACTCTCTGCAGAAGAGGCAGCACGCACGGTTGCTGGAACAGATGGCTATTACGCCATGCGTTCACTGTTGCCAGAATTAGCAGAACTTGTGGTGAATCCAGTGCTTGTTGGCGACTATTCTTCAGACAAGGTACTTATGACGGCTGAAGAATTGCAAAAATTCCTTGCAAAGTGGAATATCGCCATTGAGAAATTTTGAGCGATAGAAGTCCAACCATGAAGATCCTTACTTTATTGGGTACGCGTCCAGAGATTATTCGCCTTTCGCGCATCATTCCACTCTTGGATCAGCGACTTGGTGCTGGTGCGGGACATATTTTGGCTCATTCAGGACAAAATTATGACGACCGTCTCGGTGGTCTTTTCTTTCGAGAGCTTGAACTGCGTGCACCTGACGTTTACATGGGTATTCGTGTAGAGAGTACTGGTGCACAAATTGCACAAATCCTTGAACAGAGTGAAGCACTATTTGTGCAAGAACGTCCAGACAAGCTGCTTATTTTGGGTGACACCAACACAGGGCTCGCAGCGCTGATTGCGAAACGCATGAGTATTCCCGTGTATCACATGGAGGCAGGAAATCGCTGCTACGATGATGCAGTTCCAGAGGAAGTCAACAGGCGCGTAATTGATCATTGTTCTGACATCTTATTGCCCTACACGCATAGCAGCGCAGATAACTTAAGGCGTGAAGGTATTGCCTCTGATCGAATTCTGATCACAGGTAATCCCATCAAAGAGGTGCTTGATTACTTTGCGCCACAGATTGATGCAGCAAATCCTTTTGAAAAATACAATGTGGAGCCTGACCAGTACATATTGGTAACGGCACACCGCGCAGAAACGGTGGACGTACAAAAGCACCTTACATCATTGATGGAAGCATTGCAGGCAGCTGCTGAGCGTTATGATATGCCGGTGCTGTTGTCTCTGCATCCACGAACACAAGATAAGTTGGGATCAGCAAATTCATTACAAAGTGATCTGCTCAAATTTGTGCCACCGATGGGCTTCTTTGACTTTGTGCGCTTACAGCAAGAAGCTTTTTGCGTCCTCAGTGATAGCGGAACAGTGCAAGAAGAATGCTGCATTATGGGTGTGTCCAGCGTTATCTTGCGCAATGTGACCGAGCGACCAGAAACCCTTGAATGCGGCAGTAGTGTGCTTGGTGGGGTACAGACACAACGCATTCTACCGCTGATAGATCAGGCACTTGAACATTGCGGAACATGGACTGTTCCAGAGGAATATCTACGCAACAACGTTGCAGAAACGGTTGTCGATATTTTGCTTGAAGGTCGCAGATGAATGCTGGTCGCATACTGGTGTTGGGTGCAAGTGGTCTGCTGGGACATGAAGCAGTGCGCGTGCTCGCACCTGATTTCGATGTACATGCAGCCTATCGCAATATGCCGGCACCCAGCTTGAATATTCCTCCAAATCGCATGATACCAGAACTTGATGTTTGCATTCCTGCAACGGTACATGCAGCTTTTGAGCAGTCTCAGCCAGATATCGTCATTAACGCTGTTGGCATCACAAAGCAACACAACCAGTCAAGTGACGCAGCATCTTCAATTGCAGTGAACTCCCTGTTGCCTCATCAACTTGCAGCAATCTGTGCCCAACATGATACACGCCTTATTCACATCAGCACTGACTGTGTGTTCAGTGGCGAAAATTGCCCTACAGATGGCTATGCAGAGGTAGACATTCCAGATGCTCACGACTTTTACGGACGCTCAAAATTGCTAGGCGAACTGACAGACTATCCGCATGCGCTTACCCTGCGCACTTCAATCATCGGGTATCGTCCTGGTGAGCAAAAATCACTTATAGGCTGGTTTGTTGCCAATTGCAATAACCCAGACATTAAAGGCTACACACAGGCAATTTTCAGTGGACTTTCAACGACACTTCTGACAGAGGTCATCCGGGATTATGTGTTTCCTCGTCCAGAATTGCGCGGACTCTATCATGTGTCGCTGGCACCTATTGACAAATATAGTCTACTCACGCAGCTTGCAGAAAAGTGCAATTGGGATGTGGTTCTTGAATCGTGTGACAATCTGCACATAAACAGGACACTTAGCAGTGCGCGCTTTCAATCGGAAACGGGATGGACTCCACCGGATTGGGATAGCACAATCAAAAAACTTGCAAATCAGATATGTGATTACAATGGCGATTGCTCATAAACGTATTTGCATCCTTGCAGACAACGACATCGTCATGGACGGACGTATTCGCAAAATAGCGCGCGCGCTGGGAAATGCAGGTGCACAGGTATTGGTTATTGGTGAGGGTGACCCCAGCGGTGACCAAGCAGCGCAGCTTGCAGATGAGCCATTTGACATTCAGATTGTTCAGCGCGATATCAATGACTGGGAACGTGCACTAGGGTACTCGCAGCCCAGATTGGGTCGTGAGGATGTGTGGTGGCCTCTTCGTGTTGCAGTGAACCTAACTTATTCAAAAGCGAAACTATTTTTATGTTGGGCTCGGCTACGAACGCGCTACAGCGACTACAGAGAAAAGAGATTTGATTCCAGATTTTTTAATGAAAGCATGTTGCGTGCTGCCATTGACTTTGAACCTGACGTGGTTCACGCAAATGACGTTTATATGGGAAAGACTGCTATTGCGATTGCAGAGCAGACGGACTGCAAATTGGTCTATGACAGTCACGAGTTGTTTGATAGCTACTTTGTGAGTAAAACGAAAAACACACTTGCAGATAAACGAATTTGCGTGCTTGCAAATAATGAGATTGTTCTTGATGGGCGTATTCGCAAGACCGCGCGCGCCTTGAGCAGTGCAGGTGCTCAGGTACTAGTGATTGGCGAGGGAGAGTCGCGAGATCTGCGACTTGATGCAGAGCCATTCCAGTCAATTGTTGTTCCTTTTGGATTTGAGCACAGAGAGCAAAGCTGGTGGCATCGCGCACTGTTTTTTGCGAGACGTGTTCTTGTTCGGATTGCGCGAATATTGCTAAGGGTTTTGCGGATAAGTATTGCTCGTAATCCTCTGAAGGCACGAACATCGCCAACACGCCTCTACAACGCAAATATGATTGAGCCAGCGGTTGCCTTTGCGCCCGATATTGTTCACGTGAATGATGTCTTTACGGGAAAGGTTGCGCTCGAAATTGCTGCGCGTACAGATAGTACGATTATTTATGACAGCCATGAGTTGTTCGATGGTTACTTTACTGACCATGAAGACAACGCTTTGGTACAGAAGTTTTCTGACGAAATTGAATCAAGGCTACTTGCAGATGCAGTACAGATTTTTACTGCCTCTCCTTTGATTGCTGCAGACATATCGTGCAGATATCCAGAGGCTGCAATTGCTGATATCCCTAATAGCTTGCCAGGCCTTCAGCACGCTGCCGCTGGCGCATTCTGCGCACACAAGCCTATTCGCATTCTTAGCCAGAGCAGTATGCGCAGAGTTTCGAATGAAAATTTGAGCATTGCAGCGATGCAGCACTTAAAGGACTATGCAACACTTACCCTGCAGGGACGCTGTGTAGATAAGGAATACTTGCAAGAACTGCACGACCTGGTAGAACAGTTGGGACTGCAAGAAGTTGTGACTTTTGCGGATGAGTTTGACCCAACACAGGGAGTTCAAATCGCTACAGGCTTTGACATTGGTATTGCAAATTATCGCGCTGATAGCAAAAGTAAGGAACTAACCTTATCGAATCGTATTTTTACTTATATGAATGCAGGTCTTGCCTGTGCGCTTACCGATGTCGCAGCACATCGCGAATTTCCTCATTATAACGAGTTTGGCATTCTGCTTGATGTCAGCAGTGCTGAATCAATCGCAGAGGGACTTTTGCCCCTGCTAAAGGATCCAGAGCGCATTGTCGACATGAAACAGGCTGCAAAAGAGCGCTACGCAGAATTTGACTGGAATCTTCAAGAGCAGAGGTTTATTCAAGCCTATGCAGACGCAATTACAGGCTAGAGTATGGTGACATCTCAATTTCCCCATTTCATTCCTGAGCGCAGTGCGCAGCACGACGTCGAAGGATCTTGCACGTTACAAGTAGCTACATCAAAGATGTGGCAAAACAGCTCACTCTCAATCCTTGTCATTCCTACTTGGTATCCCAGTTCAGATGACCCTGTTGCAGGTATCTTTATTCGTAATCAGGCAATCGCGCTTGCGCAAACTGGGATAGATGTTGCAGTTTTGGCTGTAACTCAAGAAGGGCAACCCAGCAGCCCAGTAATCACAAGTGAAGATGGTGTACGCGTGGTGCGTGCATCTTTGGGTCGAACAACTGGTACATTAGGTCGTCTGAAATACTATCTGCAGTGGTTCAGTGCCTTGCAAAAATTGCAGATGAAGGCATATCGCAAATTGCAGGCGACAGGGTTTCAGCCTGACATTGTTCATGTGCATACCTTATGGCCTGCAGCGAGAGCTGTTTCAGTGCTGGGCGAGGAAACTCCCTTCATGGTGACGGAGCACTCAGAAGAGTATCTTGTTGGCACAGAGCGCAAGTTGTTAAAAGTTCCAGGAATACTGCCAATTGTACTGCGACCGCTTGCAAGACGTGCTGCTGCATACATTGTTCCTAGTCGTAGCCTTACAAACAGTCTCAAAGAGCTTCGAATGCACCACTCCATTCAAATTGTTCCGAATGTTGTACCATCAAGAGATATCGTGATGTCATATCCTATTGAGGCAGTCAAGAACATTTTGCATGTATCCCAATTCGGAGAAGCAAAAAACATCCCTCTCTTATTGCATGCGTTAAAACAAGTTCGCAGTGGACGTTCTGACTTTGTACTACATCTAGTTGGGGATGGGGACAATCGTTCCCTGATTGAGCAGATGGTTCATGATTTGGAACTGCAGGATTGTGTGAAATTTCATGGAAGCTGTACTTCTGCACAAATTAACAGCTTACTTGATCAGACAGCATTTAGTGTAATTTCAAGCAGACATGAAACATTTTCAGTGTTCGGTGCAGAATCACTCATGGCAGGACGACCAGTGCTGTCCACGCGCTGTGGTGGATTAGAGGACTATATTGGTGCAGAGCAAGGATTGCTTGTCACGAACAATAATGAACAGGCACTCGTTGATGGAATTGTTTGGATGCTGGATAACTATCAGAGCTTTGATCCCCAGTTACTTAACGACTATGCGCGAGAACACTTTGCGCCAGAAGTTGTGGCTAAGCAATTGATAGGTCTATACAATCAAGCTTTGGGTCTGCAAGCATGAACATGAATCAAAAGACAGGCAGGTGGCAAACACTCTTTTCTGTAATTGTTCCTGCCTATAACATGCAGGATACGCTCGCAGAAACGCTTGATTCAGTTCTGATGCAGGGCTGGCAGGACTGGGAATGCATCATAGTCAATGATGGCTCGACAGATGATACCGCAGGTATTGCACAGGCCTACTGCGAGAAGGACAGTCGCTTTGTGCTTGTCACACAGGTAAATACTGGCATTGCAGCCGCCTATAATGCTGGCATTGCTCAATCTTGCGGACAGTGGATTATCATGCTTTCTGCAGATGACCTGCTGCTTCCGCCACATTTAACCTGGATTGCTGCAATTGCTGTTGACAATGGAAGTGATACTGACAGCAAATTGGCAATTATTTCTAGCAATGGCTACTACCTATACGACAACGGAAGCCGCATGCTGGCTTATCCCAATAATCCCTGGTTTACCGGTAATGAATGTAGCCTGGAAGATCTCTTCGATCGCTGCTTCTTCTCGACAGGTGTTGCACTGCGCCGCGATGCAATTTTTGCAGCAGGTGGATTCATTCCTGATTTTTACGCAGAAGATTACTACTTGTTTCTGCGCATACTTGCACTGGGCTATCGTCACCATTACAACAGTGCAGCGTGGACAATCCACAGACGCAATTATCGCCAGAGATCAGCAGATGGTCTTGCCATGAGAAAGGCTGACCTTACGACCATCATGCGCGTCGCAAACGAATTCGCCCTTACTGAAAGCCAGCACCACGCATTCACCAGAGCGTGCAAAAAATATCAACACAACATCCGTATTCGCACAATTCTATATTGCTGCCTGTCATCACGTGTGACAGAGAACATTATTGCAGCACTGCGTCGCCTTAGGCAAAGACGACATGTTGACAGAAAGCCTGATGCGCAATGAACTCTGCAAGTGACAAATTACATGCTTTGCTTGATGCGCGAATGGCAAGCTGGTCGGGAATCGGTCGTTATACGACAGGACTTATCCGTGCTCTTGACGCACGTGATGATCTCAAGTTAACCATATTGGCTTCATCAGATGCACGTCAAATCATTGAAGTGGGGGGGAAGCTCAAGAATATAGACTATATCGACGCGACAGCAAATCCGTTATTACCAGCAGGAACACACGAACTTACGACAACATATTTGCAAAGTAGCGCAGATTTGCTACACTGCCTACATTTTTGCGCACCATCGCGAAACCTGTTACAACGTCCAATCGTGGCGACGATTCATGACCTGATTCCACTTGCAGTTCCTGCGAGCATGCCAAATCCATTCAAGAGGATAGTTTATAAGCGTAAAATTGGACACACTTTGCAAACTGCTTGTCAGATAATCACTCCCTCGCAAACAACAGCAGATGACATCCAGAAATATTTCCCACAAGCACAAATTCCTATACGTATTGTCGCAGAAGCAGCAGATGACTTTGGCACAGAACCACTACTGCAACCAAGCATCAGCTATCCCTATCTGCTTGCAATGGGCAATACAAAGGCACATAAAAATCTTGACTTGCTAATCAAAGTGATGAGAAAGCTTGGCTTGAGCCATTCAGGTATCAAACTCTTGCTCGTAGGGGATACAGACGAACAATGGCTAGGCAAGCAGCAAAAACTCTTTCCTCAAATACGCCAGCACGTCCATTTCACTGGTGCTATCACCGACGAACAGCTCCGCGGCTACTATGCAGGCGCACAGGCTTTTTTGTATCCATCTCTTCATGAGGGATTCGGTTTGCCTCCTGTAGAAGCTGCCAAGTTTGGAATCCCCGTTCTAACAGCTAATATAGGTGCTCCATCAGAAGTAATGGGAGGTGCGGTGCTGGCGCTTGACCCGCACGACGCACAAGCATGGATATCTGCTATTGCAAAAATCCTTTCCGACAAGCATTATGCCCAGCAGCTAGGACAAAAAGCTCAGCTGCATGCACAAAGTTTTAATTGGGCGAAAACTGCAGCAACAACAGTCGCAGTGTACCAAGAAGCATGTAACATCACAGTGAAACCGCCAAGCTTGATTAGGACGTAGCGGTCTCGCACCCATCAATTAAGAGGAGTGAGCCGTCTGCGATCAAAACAGTGGGCTGCCTCTTTAATATTGTGCCAATTGTGGCACAATGATCTATATCCTCTTTTACACATGGCCAGTCGTTAATAGATCTTTAATCAAACTCTAATCCGACTTTAAGCACCATTTGTTATGATGGGCATACTCAACTTTTACCATGGGGATTAGATGTGCAGGGCGGTATGGATGATGAAAGATATGCACGGTATCTAGGCGACGAATCTGGACAAAATAGCCAGAAATCTGACAAGCATACAGTAAGTCAAGATGGCAATGATGCAAGGTTTCAAAACGTGTCAGCAATGCTGATTGATGCCCGCCAAAAGCTGGGACTCGAAGGACTTTCAAATGGCAGCATCATAATCCTGATGATTGCGATTTGCTTGTTGTGTGCATTTGGAATTTGGACTTATTCTCCCAATGTGCAAAATATGCTTGGTGGGCGCTCTAACGAAGATGTAGCAGTGATGCTGCAAACTGCTGATGAGCGCGATGATGATACAGATGATAACTTGGATTTGACAGACTCGGACTCTGGCTTGATATATGTACATGTTAGTGGCGCAGTTCACAATCCTGGTGTCTATCAGCTACCTGTGCAGTCACGTGCAGTTGATGCCCTGAATGCTGCAGGTGGGTTTCTAGATGACAGTGCCAGACAGGCGGTAAATCTCGCAGCAGAAGTCGAAGATGGCACACAGATTCATGTTTTAACACAAGAGGAATTCAAAGAGGGCGGTGGCAGTGTTCCTACATTAACAGGTGGGCAAAAAACAAGTGCTATGAGTGGTAGTGGTGGCAGTCATGATGCTGCTGGACTAGTAAATCTTAATACTGCTGACAGTGCTACTTTGCAGACACTTCCGGGCATTGGCCCTGTTACTGCAGACAACATCATCGCAGATAGGGAAGCGAACGGACCGTATTCAAGCATTGAAGACTTGACGCGAGTTTCTGGTATTGGACCAAAGCGCGTTGAAGCTTTGCAGGGAGTTGCGAGTGTTGGGAACTAGCAACAGTAGCAGTAAAGCACAGCCACTGGACAAGCGGGAACGAGTCGAGCCTCCTCCGCGGCCACAGATTCCTTTCATAGTGTGGGTGCTTCTTGCCTTTTTGCTGGGTGCAAGCTTGATGTATGTACGTCTGAACACACTTTACTTAGAGGCAGAGGAAGTATCGATAGGTTACTACAGCATGCAGGTTCGTGCTCGTGCTGATCCGCGTGCAGGGCGCTTTGGTGCCACTGGTGATGTGCTGGTCTTAGATGGTGAACATCAGGGTAAGCGAATAGAGCTGCGCTACGGTCAGATAGATGATGTACTTGAACTGGGACAGGTTGCCCGTGTTGCAGGTATTGTGCAGCCTATTCCACTGCTTGAGCGACAAGAACATCGCTTTGCCCGCGGACTCAGTGCAACACTTACACTGCAATCTGTCGATGACATTTATTATCAGGATGGTCTACTGGGCTGGCTGTGGCAGTTACGTGCACGCATGCAAGAAAACCTACGCGATGTCGCCGATGACCAAAGTCATCAAGCAGTCGGCTTGATGGCAGGAATGACCTTTGGAGATCGTCGTGAACTGCGTGAAACACCACTTGAAAGTGCTCTGCAGCGAACAGGACTTGCACATTTTCTGGCAGTAAGTGGGACGCATCTGGGATTATTGGGAGCACTCCTCTTCTTTGTTTTGAGCAAAACGGCATTGCCACGCCTTGCCTGTGGCAGCATCACTCTCAGTGTTTGCGCATGCTATGTGTTTCTGACGGGATTTGCACCAGGCAGTATTCGTGCCTGTGTAATGCTTGCCCTTGCTCTGCTAGTCTACGTGCTGCGTAGGCGTGTCTGTGTCATGAGTTCATTAGGACTTGCGGGTTTGTGCATGCTGATACTGGATCCACTGCTTGCGGTATCGCTGGGATTCCTTTTGTCTTTTGGGTCGGTCGCAGCAATTGTCGTCTTTTCGCGCTATTTCCAACAGTGGACGACATGTTTGCTTCCCCTTAAGTTTCGCTACCGTGCAAAAGGCCTGACAGGAGGCTTTGCGCTCAGCTTGGTAGCGGCTACGGCAACCTTGCCTCTCACCCTTGAAGCATTCGGAATTCTGCCAATTGTTGGACCGCTTGCAAATCTTGTCTTTGGTCCTCTGCTCTGCATAATGCTTGCACTAAGCCTTGTGGCAAACGTAGTGGCACTAGTTGTACCTCCACTTGGTGCGGCATTGCTTGAGCTGTGTCTAAGCTTTTCACAGCTACTGGGGACTGCCATTAGTATTGTTGCAAACCACCCGTGGGCAAGTGTGCCCATGGGCGGCTTTTCAACTTTTGCGCTCTGTGTATTTATTGCTTGCATTACTGGATTGTGGCTGTGGTGGCCTAGTCCTAGCAGGCAGTCACTACTTCGCCTGCTCGCTGCCAGTTTTTGTGTTGCAATCGTATTTGGCAGCCTTTCTTATGTGGGTGCTGAACATGCGATATCGAAGGCCGGGACACGAACAGTTACTGTTCTTGATGTAGGGCAGGGCGATGCGTTACTGGTGCGCGATGGGGGATATACGGTGCTGGTTGACGCGGGACCAAGCCCTGCAGTGCTGCGCGACCAATTGCGCGAACAGCAAGTGCGCAGTATTGACATCCTTATCTTTACCCATGACCATGCAGATCATGCGCGTGGTGCGCAAACGCTCGACGCATCATATGGGGTGGAAATGATTGTTGTGGCATGTGGTGCACAATATTCCCCTGTATATGCAGACATTGCTCAGCGAGTCAACGCTCCTGTTGTAACGGCACTTGCAGGTGATGTTATCGCAATGGAAGATCTTGAAATTCGCTTTATCTGGCCCTATCAGTCAGTGTTGTGCGCAAGTGAAAATGACACTTCACTGACAAAACTTATCGTCGATACTTCTTCTACCCATCTGTACGGTAGTCCGCTCGACATTGTCTTTTCAAGCGGAGACGCAGAGGCGCATGTGATGAAACGTGCCATGCAGCGACCAGAAACACAGGAGGCACTGATGATCAATGGACAACTGCAGGCGGTAGATGTACTGCTGATTCCTCACCACGGAAGCAGAAATTCTCTCGATAGGACTTTCATCGAGATGTTGGTCTGGGGAATAGATGCGACAGGGCAAAGCATAGATGAAAAGAATAGGGGAGCTGTTGCCATCTTTTCTGCAGGAGCAGGCAACCAGTTTAATCATCCGCGCCCAGAACCCCTTGAACTTGTCGAGGAATACTTTGAGAAAATGTATCGCACTGATCTTGATGGCAGCGTTACAATAGAGCTATGACTAATGCTCAGAATAACAATACTGCTGCGGTAAAGTCCCAGACTAAATCCAGAGCAGAAACGGGAACAAAGGCAAAATTACAGCCGATAAACTTGATAATTTCGCAACAGGATCTCTTGCGGAATGAGGCGATTACACGTCTTAGACAGCGCATGGTCGAAGAAGGCGTTGACCTAGAGCTCGATTCGCAAGTCATCGAAGCAGAACAGACTGATGTTGGCAGCTTTGTTAGTGCAACAGCAACCCTACCCTTTCTATCTCCCTTGCGTTTAGTCATACTGCAAAATATTGATTTGCTGCGAGCAAGCGATGAGCGCATGCAGGCAGTCATCGACTACTGTGAAAATCCAAATCCAACAACGGTGCTTGCGATCACGGCAAATAGACTTACAAAAACAACAAAACTCTACAAGGCTGTTGCAAAAAACGGTCTAATCATTGACAGAAAAGCTCCTGCAAAAGCGGATTTGCCCCAGCATGTAAACTTAATGTTTCAGCGTGCGGGACTCAAGGCAGATCCTGCGGCAACAAAAACACTCATCAATTTAGTGGGAGATGATTTAACCAGCCTCAATTCTGCAATTGCACAACTTGCTGCCTATAAAGCTACAGACACAGACAGTGTGGCAGGTACAGAAAAACCCTCAGGTCAAATACTGATTCCAGTGACACAGCGCGAAGTAGCAGAATTAGTCAGTGAAACAGCAGAAGTAAAAGCTTGGGAGTTCAGTGATGCACTTGCAGCAAAAGACGTCGCATCTGCTCTGGACATTTTGAATCGCTTGACAAAAAGCGAAGGAGAGGGCGTCCAGTTTTTAATAGTTATTTTGGCTGCAAGCAAATTACGTGAATTGCTGACCGCACGGGTACTGATCGAGCGTGGTGAGGGTAGCGCAGATGTGTTATTGCAGCAGTTGCAAAGTCAGCCATCGATAGCAAAAAGTGGCAAAAATCGAGCCATTGCGCCTTGGTTGGCACAACGCATTATGAAACAAGCAGGACATTTTCGCACAGAAGAATTGCGCGAAGCTCTCCGTACCCTTGCAGAAGTAGAATATACCATGAAAACGAGCCCGTCCCAATTGGGCAGGCTCGCTCTAATTCGTTGGGTATTGCAGCTACAGTAAGTTATTTGCCTGCGGCGTTTGCTGCCTTCATAAGTCCCGACTTGCGATTTGCAGCTTGATTCTTGTGAAGTACTCCTTTTGACACTGCGCGGTCAAATTCCCTACAGGTTACCAGTGCTGCTGCGACAGCCGCATCACGGTCACCCGCCTCAATGGCTTCTTGCACCTTTTTCGTTTCGGTGCGCAGCTTTGACTTTACTGCTCTGTTGCGCAGGCGCGCTTTCTCATTTGTTTTGATGCGCTTCTTTTGGCTTTTGATGTTCGCCACGTGTTTAGTTCCTCTCAAATTTGTAAGTCACGGCACCTGACCTCACTTAGTTTTGCTCATCACTTCTCATAGAGAGATTACTCTATGTTTTTGTCCAATGAACGCTCTTTCCGTGGGGAGGGAAAGAGTAGTAAGTCAAGCCCTAGAATAGTAACACACAAATGCTACAATGAAAAGCTGTTCTTTTACTGATGCGAGAGGAGCCGGTCCTTTGACGACCACCTACCTAGATTACGCAGCTACAACACCCGTTGATGTGCGCGTTCTGGATGCGATGCAGCCTTACTTTGCCACGCACTTTGGCAATGCAAATAGTCTTTACAAAACTGGTCGTGATGCCTACCATATCCTTGAGGCTGCACGTGAAAACATTGCGACTGCTGTTGGAGCTGCCAGACCCAGTGAGATCGTTTTTACCTCAGGTGGCACTGAAGCTGACAACGCAGCTTTTGTCAGCACGCTTCGTCGCATTGCTCCTGATGGGGGACATTTAGTTACGACTGCTTACGAGCATCCAGCAGTCCTTGACATGGTCAAATGGTTGGGCAAACAGGGTTATGACACGAGCTTTGTCCGTCCACGCCCAGACGGACACATTCATGCTGATGACCTTGAAGCTGTTATGCGCGATGATACAAAAATTGTATCTATCATGCACAGCAATAATGAAATCGGGACAATAAATGATCTGAAATCGCTTGCGCCAATCGCTCGTGCTCATGGTGCGCTTTTTCATACAGATGCAGTACAGTCATTGGGAAAAGTGCCATTAAATGTGCAGGACCTCGATGTTGACATGGCAAGCTTTTCTGCTCACAAGGTTTATGGTCCAAAGGGTGTCGGTGCGCTATATCTGCGTCGCGGCATTAGTTTTGACGCCATGCTGAAAGGTGGGGGGCAAGAAGGCAAAAAGCGTAGTGGCACACAGAACGTCGCAGGTGCTGTAGGATTTGCAAAAGCTGTGGAGATCTGTCTTGCCAATATGGATAGCGAGGCAGTACGCCTGTCTGCGTTGCGCGATCACCTGACTAGTCGCATAATCAACAGTCTTGAAAACACGCAGGCTACCGTATTGTCGGATCTACGTCTGCCAAATATAGCGCCACTACTGATTAATGGCGTTGAAGGCGAATCAATGTTGCTGCAGTTAGATAATCAAGGCTTTGAAGTGTCGACGGGGTCTGCTTGCAGTTCAGGGTCGCTTGCAGCAAGCCATGTTCTGCTTTCGATAGGTGTGCCGCAAGAAATCGCACATGGATCCTTGCGCGTATCACTGGGACGCTTTACACAGGCAGAAGATGTTGATAGATTTGTGGACGCGCTTATCCCCATTGTCGAGAGACTACGCGCAATGTCACCGGTATATGAACGCTACTTTGGCAAAAAAGGAAACGGATAAATAATGAGATACAGTGAAAAAGTAATGGAGCACTTTAATAATCCGCGCAATGTGGGTGTCATTGAGAGCGCTGATGGTACAGGCGAGGTGGGCAATATAACCTGTGGTGACATCATGAAACTTACGATTGATGTTGATGATAATGACATTATTACTGATGCAAAATTCCAGACATTGGGCTGCGGAGCAGCGATTGCGACATCATCGATTGTGACAGAAATGGTCAAGGGTAAAAGCATTCAGAATGCTGCTACACTGACAAAGCAAGATGTTGCTGATGAGCTGGGTGGTCTGCCATCGGCAAAAATGCATTGTTCGATACTGGCAACTGACGGCCTAAAACTTGCCATTGATGATTACTTGATCAAGCAGGGCAGAGAGCCTATCTCGGGTGAAATCAAATCGGCGGATCCCAATTTTGACCCTCATGCCGATTGATGAGGCTGATAAAGGGGAGCATGACCATTAAGTAGCTTGCTTCTGCCTTGTGACCAATGAGCGTCAGCGAGCAACTGTATCTGCGGTATTATGACTTAAAGCGGGAAAAGTACATACAGGAAAAGACGGGAACGTTAACAAAAGAATAAGGGAGCCAGGCATGTCACTGACACAGGAAGAAACAAACCTACTGGGTGTTCAAGATATTGACTTGAAGCTTGCTCAAATTGATGAGCAGCTGACAAATGCTCCCCACAAACAACGCGTAGCAGCAGTGCGCACAAAAGTCGTCGAAGGGAAAAAGCGACTTGCATTGATAGAGCGTGCGCGTGCTGACCTCGAGCAGCAAATCACCGAACACCAGTCTCAAATCGATGAACTTTCTAAGCGCATGCAAGCGCAACAGACAACCATGCAGCAATCAAGCGACCATCGCGCCATCGAGAACCTTTCGCGCGAATTAGAGTCCTTGCTCAAGCAAAAAGAAAAACATGAAAATACTGCCCTCAAATTAATGGAAAAGCGTTCTGAATTTGGTGCGGTCTATGAAGATACTGCAGCAAAAACCGCGCAGCTTACAGAAATTGAAGCGACGGAACTTGCCGTATACAAGGAATATTATCAAAAGCTCAGGATGGCTCAGGCGGCTGCGGAAAAGCAGCGCGAAGCTCTTACGGTAGAAATATCACCGACGCTTCTGTCGCGCTACGAGAAAACACGTGATACAAAGAATGGAATTGGCGTTGCACGCTACAGCAGTGGCAAATGTGGCGCTTGCAGTGTGATGGTGCCAGATGCTCAGCGATCACAAATTGAAAACGCAACAGGGATTCAAAGCTGCCCTAGTTGCAAACGACTCCTCGTTCTCGAGCGCTAAATATTGCTATTATTTTTCTCGCAATAATATCCTGCAATTTCCTTCTTGCAATGAGTCATGTGTGCTAAAATCTAATGGTTCAGGTAAGTGGGATTTTTACCCAATTACACAGGTTCGCATTTTTCGCTATGTTAGGAGTAGCTAATGAATAAACGTGCGCGAAATCGTCTAATAGCGATATCTGTCGTTTCTGTAGTTGTAATAGTTGCCGCGGCTGTATTTTGGTTTATTCCTAATGCCTCGTTGAGCCTTACGGTAGACGACCTTTATGATTCTCCCGAGTATATTGGCGAGACTGTCCAGCTTGCTGGTACGGTTGTTGCTGGTTCATGGGATAGGCAATCAAGTCCTATGACTTTTAAAGTCTTTGACGATGACACTGATTCTACCGCAGAAATCAATATTGTCTTTAACGGACTGCCTCCCTCAAATTTTGGAGATGGGACCGAGGCAATAATTACGGGTCGCGTTGAATTGGGCAACACGATTGTCTCGAATCAGATGGTTACGGTTTGTCCTTCTCGGTACGAGACGAGTGTTGATACTTTAGCCGTATCGGATCTCTTTGATAGGTATTCTGACATGGACATGACAGGTATTCCTGTTCGTGTGAGTGCTCGTGTTGTAGAAGGATCAATTACTGCCCCCGGATCTTCTATTCGTCTAACAGTTCACGATGTTGCAGATCCCAGTATCGAGATGCCCGTCATGTACACAAAGGGCATTCCCGATAGCATCACTGGTGGGACACCGATTGTTCTTACTGGTCACATGACTGAGTCTGGTGCATTTGATGCAGCTGATATTGCAAACATCAGTGACTAGTTTTAGAGGAAAGTAGCGGGGTAGTAGCGATAATGGCAATGCTGGCACAGCCAATATGTGCCAGATGTGTCGTGTTGGAAGGAATTAAGGAGAAACAATGAGAATGCTCGGACAAATTGGGCTCTGGATAGGGTTAGCGGGTGCAGCAGCAGCTGTGCTCTTCTACCTGTTTGGACGCCTAAAGACATGGTTCCCCCAAATGAAGGTTACCGATCGCTTGCTTGCACAGGCATCAAATTGGGGTAACTATGCAACGCTCGCTTCAATGATTGGTATGTCAATTGCATCCGCAGTCCTAACGGTTGGTTTTGTGGTTGACGATTTCAGCATGCTCTATATTGCACAAAATCACAGTAAGGACATATCGAACCTCGCGTTCTTTTATGATCTGTCTGCGATTTGGGCAGGTCAGGCAGGATCGTTGCTCTTTTGGGCATGGCTGATGACCCTGTTTGCAGGGTATTTGGCCTTCCGCAATACAAGACGCGATGACTCAACTGGTCTTCATTCAATGTCACTTATGGTGCTGAACTTTTTAATCCTCGTCTTTAGTTCTTTCATGGTTACAACAAAGGGTCATATGCCCTTTTTGCCAACGCCAGCACACATGTATATTGATGGCATACTGGTTGGGCAAGCAGCAACCTTTGGCATGAATCCGCTCTTGCAGCATTGGGCGATGATTTTGCATCCTCCAACACTATTCTTGGGCTATGCTGGTCTAGCAGTACCCTTTGCTTATGGTATGGGTGCGATTATCTCGCGCGACTTAAGCTCTGAATGGGTTAAGGCCTGTGACCGCATCACCGTCTTTTCCTGGTACTGGCTGGGTATTGGTATTTGGGTAGGTGCGATTTGGGCCTACGTAGTTCTCGGTTGGGGAGGATTTTGGGCATGGGATCCTGTTGAAAATGCGTCCATGCTGCCCTGGTTTGCTGGTCTTGCTCTGATTCACTCCATGACGGTTTATCGTCGTAAAGGCAATATGAAGGTATGGACGCTGATGCTTTCTGCCTTAACCTATACGATGGTGGTAATGGGTACCTTTATCGTGCGAAGCGGAATCATTGACTCTGTTCATGCGTTCCCCGAAGATCCTATTGCGCGAAATGTGTTCTTTGCCATCATGGTGGGATCCATGCTGGTCATGTTCATTGGTGTAATCTATCGCTGGAGAGACTTGAGAAACAATAGTGATTTTGACTCACTATCTGGCAAAGATGCCATGTACTACATCAACAATGTCATCATGACCTTGATGACTCTAATTCTACTGTTTATGACCACCTCACAGGCAACGATTGATCGCGTATTTGCGATTAGCCAGTATGAGGTCATCGCGCGCTTCTTAGGAATTATTTATCTTGCATTAATTGCGATCTGTCCAATGCTTAACTGGAGCAAAACAGATGGCAAGACCTTCTTGCAGCGTATTTGGGTTCCTGCGCTGGTCAGCTTGTTACCCTTTGCGCTATTGACAGTGCACTGGTGGACTGACTTACATCCTGTCTATCACACTATGGCAGCAAGTCCTGACTTCATGGCAGCAGAGAACTTCACCATGTACGGACCGTTCCTGTACTCTGCCATTGCACTGGTTGCATTCTACCTGTCCTGCTTCCTCGTTGTTACGAATGTGTTCTTGTTTGTTCGCGGGACGAAGGCGCGTATGGCAGGTACTGGTGAAAATGCACTTGCCGCCTTTGGAAATATCCTAACTAAGGCACGCATGCAATCTGGTGGATACATTTCTCACCTTGCGATTGGTCTTACTGTTATCGGACTAATTGGTTCGATCATGTATGTAGAATCACATCGCTTCGATGTGCCACTGCGTGAAGGTTATCGCGTAGAGGTTTCAAATTATGCCTTCACCTTGCAAGACTTCACCAAAGAAACGGTATATGAACACGACAATGAAGAAACGAAAGAAACTGCATTCTTTTCTGTCGAGCGCGATGGTGATCATATTGGCTATATCGCACCAACCAGATATCATGACCCAATTCGTGACATGAATCGCATTAATGCCTCTGTTAAGTCAGAGCCTTTGCGCGACATATTCCTGACATTGGGCAATGAGGATATCGTTGAAACCATTCCTATCACAATTATGATTAATCCACTGATTTGGGTTATGTGGATTGGATCTGGTCTCCTGTTGGTAGGTAATGCACTTGCTGCATGGCCAAAACCACAGACGCAAGCAGCACTTGCCGCTGCTGCGGGCAAGGGTGTTGGCGTTGCATCAGACGATGGCAAAAAGCCTAAATCTAGTTCTAAGTCTGGCAAAGGGGCAAAGAAGAGTGGTCCCATTAAGAATGAAAAGGCAAAGAAGTAGTATTGTTAAGGTAAGCAGCTTAGATAAAGGTATATATGTCAAAGACTGCTCATGTCTCAGATAGCAAACAAGCAGGTTCTGCAAATGCAGAGCCTGCTGTTGCCGCTGTGCCTGCAATAATTGCTCACAATGTTTCGCGCAGTTTTGGTCCGCGCAAGGCACTTGACAGTGTGAGCTTCAAACTGCCTGACAGGGCGTTTCTGTCCATTTTTGGACCGAATGGTGCGGGCAAGACGACACTTCTCAAGATCCTTGCAACCCTGCTTCCAGTAACAGGAGACGGAACCGCGCAGGTCTGTGGGTTTGACGTAAAGTCAGAAGCAGAGGAATTGCGCCGTCGCATTGGACTAATTAGTCATAATCCTCTTTTGTATCGCGATCTAAGCGCAGAGGAAAACCTGCAGTTCTTTGCAGAGCTGTACTGCATTCCCAATCCGAAAGAGCGCATCGATGAGCTGCTTGAAGCTGTCGAATTGAAGCACAGGCGCTACGATGTAGTGCGCGGATTTAGCCGCGGCATGACGCAGCGCTTGTCGATTGCACGTGCCTTGTTGCCACGTCCCCAAGTGTTATTTCTAGATGAGCCTTATTCTGGCCTTGATCCACATGCGTCTGACATACTGGACTCACTGATTGAAAATATTCGCGATCAACACACCTTTGTGATGGTTAGTCACGACCTGGATAAAGGACTTGATTTGGCAAGTCATGCCTTGATTTTGTCACGAGGAAAGATTGTTCTTTATGATCGTTGCGATCATCTGGATCAGACCGAATTCAAAAAAGTATACCGCGAGGTTGTGGGGCTGGGAGTTTCATAATGGATGCTCCTAATAAAGACATGAACAGCAGTAAGAGTACAGCAAGTGATGCGCTGCCAAATCTTTCAAGTTGGCGCCAATATAAAGCGTTGTTACGCAAAGATATTGCCCAGGAATTCCGTACCAAAGAGATGATAACCTCAATGGGACTCTATGGCATGCTGGTATTAGTAATCTACTACATTGCATTGTCGCGAACGGGCACTGATTTTGATATTACCACCATTGCTGCGGGTCTACTGCTACTGATGATTGTCTTTACTTCAATGCTGGGTTTGAATCGCTCACTAATTCACGAACATGATCAAGGTCAGCTTGAAGCTTTGCTACTTGCACCAATTGACCGTCCAATTATCTTTCTTGCAAAGGCAACAACAAATCTACTGTTTTTGTTGGTAGTCCAACTAGTTGTTGTGCCTTTCTTTTATGTGATGTTTGTGTCGGGATCTATGCCGATATTAATGGGTGATGTTACCCCTGGACCCTGGTGGAAGCTAGCAATTGCACTACTGTTGGGATCGATAGGCATTGCTGGAATTGGAACTCTGCTTGCAACGATTTCAGTCAATACAAAAGGGCGGGACTTCATCCTTGCGGTATTGTTTATCCCTGTAATGTTCCCGCTGTTGCTCGTTTTAGTGGCAGCATTAAATGCAGTAATTGTGGGCGGAACAGGCTATGAAGCCGAGTTTTGGACCATGTGTGCCGCTGCACTAGGCTTTAACGCCATTGTGATTGCCGCAGCATATGGGCTGTATGAATTTATCTTAGGAGTGTGATAGTTGCTGTGAAAAGAGAACTACAACTTGCTCTGATTTTAGCGATAGTTGGTGGACTGCTCACCACTATTGCCTTTGTAATGGCATTTACGACTGCGAGCATGCAGCATCACAACACAGTAGTCAATGCGCCTGGATTTATTGACACGGTGTACGAACTTGCTCCGCCGCAGCTACAGCCAAATCCTCCTGATGGGACAGTAAATTATCACAATCCCTGGTTTTCGCAAAAGATATTTTACTTCCATGTGCCCCTTGCACAGCTGTCCTTGCTCGTATTTACGATTGCAGCGATTTTCGCAGGACTCTTTTTGAAGTTCCGTGATCCAAAGTATGACATTCGCAGCCGCATTGGCATGGAAACAACCCTACTCTTTACAATTGGTACGATGATTTCTGGATCAATGTGGACACGGGCGTCATGGATTAATAGCTGGGGAGAATTGGGGCGTGTGCTCTTATCCGAACCCAGACTCGTTACATATACGGTCATGCTGATGTTTGTGGTGGCATACTTTGTGCTGCGCAAATCAGTAGAAGAAGAAGAGAAGCGCGCAGTTTACAGCGCAGTATTTACTATCCTTGCTTGGATTATCGTACCTTTCTCATTTGCGTATACGCGACTAACACAAGAACATACTGCCCATCCTACCGATGTATTGCAGCAGGGAATGGACACCTCAAATCTTATTCCCTTCATTATTGCGATTATCGGAATGATGGCATTTGGCTATGCGATTTACGTATTGCGCGTTGCAGAAGAACGAAAGCGTGCGCAACTCGCCCTTATAAAAGAAGACATTGAAGACAAGCTGGCAGACCTCTAGTCGAGCCTCAAATTAAGGAGAACATGTCATGGATATATTGCACCCAACAATGACCGAACTATATGCCCTCGTCTTGCATGACCTACCTTATGTGATTGCTGCATATGCAGTTATTTGGTTTGCACTTGCAGCGTATGTTGCAACTCTCATGATGCGCATGATGAAAATTGAGCGCGAGATCCAGGTATTGCAAGACACGGTGGACACAAAGCTGAAAAAGGCGGCATCTGACAAGAGCTAATCCAAAGCCAGCAGAACAGAGGATTTAAGTCATGTACCAAATAGCGACCATTTTATTCTGGACGTCTTTTTGTGGCCTACTTATGGCAACAGTTGCTTATGGACTTGAAGTTCTCAAGCGCAAAAAGGCGGGTAAGCCCATTGCGCGCGTCCTCTTGGTGGCTTCTTGGATTTCTCTGACAACATCCATTGGACTGCTCTCTGTCTATCACGGAGGGACGCAACTTACAGGACCTAACACCCTAGTGTTGCTTGCGTGGGCACTTGTTTTAGTCTACTTTGTCCTGGGACATTTTTTGAAATTCAGCCGCTACGGAGTTGGCTGCACTGCTCTTGCAGCACTATTGCTGTTTATTGCACAAATCATCAGACCAGCTGCTGACAGCCTGGCTCCCTATCCTGAGACTCTTTCTGCCCAGATGGACTCTGCTCTAATTGGCTACCATGTTTTACTGATTACCTTTGCTAATGCCTTGCTGCTGGTTGGCAGCATTGCTGCAGCACTCTACTTGTATCAGGCAAGTGCCTTGTCGCGCAAGCAGACCAATGGTTTACTCAAATCACTTCCACCACTGGCAAACATTGAAAAACTGTGGGTACGCGTTCTTTCTGTAGGATTACCAATTTATTTAGCAGGACAGGCTTTAGGTGTCACTCGTGCGATTGTTGTCGATGCACAAAGCTGGTACTTGGATATACGCATAATGATTTCTGGTGCAATCTTACTCATATTTTCTGCAGCACTGTTTTTGTATTATCGCGGACAGACTGATATTGTTTTGATTGCGCGCATTGCGCTTGTAGGTGCAGTGCTCGTGATAATCCTTATGGTGCTTGCACGCACTCTGCCAACAGGTTTTCACGTCTTTGGAGTATTTGGTTAAATGACGACTGTCGCAGATATTCGCCCCGTTCTGATTACGGGCGCAAGTAGTGGCATTGGGCTAGAGCTCGCACGTCACTATGCGCGCGCTGGCAGATCGCTAATCTTAATTGCGCGCAATGCTGAGCGGCTTACAGCGGTTGCGACTCAGCTGGCTGAACTGCGCTCACAAAGCACAGATGACAACATTGTGACCTTGCCTGTTGATGTTGCAGATGCACAGGCAGTTAGCACAAAATTGGCAGAGTGCGTCCACAATTACGGTGTTCCTGACCTAGTGATAAACGCAGCAGGCATTGTCAACGTGGGACGTTTTTTACAGATGGACAAAGACTACTTTGATGATAATTTACGCATTGACTTTGAAGGTACCGTAAACGTCTGTCGCATAGTTGTTCCCCTGATGGTGCAGGCAGGTAGTGGGCACATCGTCAACATTGCATCGGTCGCAGGCTTTTTAGGCATTTACGGTTACACGGGTTACTCAGCAGCCAAATATGCGGTGATGGGTTTTTCCGAGGCACTGCGCTTTGAGCTTAAGCCCCTTGGCGTTGCCGTAAGCGTTGTTTGTCCGCCCGACACAAAGACACCAGGCTTTGCGGCAGAACAGGCAGCGCGACCCTTCGAAACAGAGGCCATTGCAGGGTCAATAGCTCCTCTCAATGCTCAGACTGTGGTACGCAAAATAATTAAAGGCATCGAATTAAAGCGCTTCTACATTATTGTAGGCGCATCGTCAAAATTCTATTTCCGATTGAAGGGATTGTTGCCAGAAGTATTTCTTGCGATTGTTGACAGTGACATACGTAAGGCTCAGCGAGAAGCAGCTGCAAAGAAGAAGAGTGCTGCTTAAATGGTGACGACCTTGCAAAAATGGACAAAATCAACCACATTCATAAATAATTCATATGACTGTGATACTCTACTCACCAGCAGTCATTCGCGGAACATGATTCCGCATGACATATTTGCCCCCTCGGTCTGCTTGCCTGAACAAATCGCATTAAGCCGAGGGGGATCCACCTGCTGTCTTGACCTTATGGTCAGGTTTTCATAGGAATATTTGTCGCTATGCAACTAGTGCTCATTGGGCTTAGCCACAAGACTGCACCTGTCGAGGTGCGCGAATCAATTGCGCTCAATACAAATGATCAAAGAGCAATTTTTAAGTACGCACATGCTGATGAGCGTGTTCGAGAAGCGGTGATAGTTTCGACCTGCAATCGCAGTGAATTCTACCTAGTCGTAAACCAGAACTGCGATGTTAATGCCCTATTTAAAGATCTGGTTCTCAATCGTCTATCGGAATTTGGAGGGCATGAATCATGCAAAAAAGCAAAGTCAAGCATTACTGAGCCTGTCAAAAAGCCAAAAAGAACCACTGAGAATATCGAGGACTATCTGTACTTTAAGTCGGGTGAAGCGGTAGTTCAGCACCTATTTAAAGTTGCTGCCTCGCTTGATTCTATGGTGGTGGGCGAAGCTCAAATTCTGGGTCAATTAAAAGACGCATATGACTTGGCCTTTGACTGCGGTGTAACGTCGCGAGTTTTCAATAAATTGTTTCGTCTGTCCTTTGAAACAGGTAAGCGTGTCCGCAATGAAACTGATATTGGCAGTAGCGCAGTATCTATATCCTACGCAGCAGTAGAACTTGCAAAGCGTGTTTTTGAGAGCCTGGAGGGCAGACGCGTTTTGCTGTTGGGCGCAGGTGAGATGTCAGAACTGACAGCGACACACATGCAGGCACAAGGAGCAAGTGAGGTTGTGGTGTGTAACCGCACCTATGCGCGCGCAGAAGAACTTGCAGAAAAATTCAAAGGCCGTGCCGTAGACTTTGATCAGCGCTATGAGGTTTTGAAGCAGGTTGACATTGTCGTTTCTGCCACAGCCGCAACTGAATATGTTGTCACAAAAGATGAGCTAGCGTCAGTGGTGTCACGTCGTCGTAATCCACTGTTCTTTATCGATATTGCTGTTCCGCGCGACATTGACCCGACCTGTGCAGACTTTCGCAATGTATACGTATATGATGTTGATGCGCTTGATGGAATTGTTGAGTCAAATCTTGCAGAACGTATGGTTGAAGCAGCAAAAGCAGAAGTCATTATCCAAGAAGAAATAGAGCGTTTTGAAAAGTGGCTTGAACTGATGGAGGTCGAGCCTACAATTGCAGCAATGCGTGAACAGGCAGAGGCCTTGCGCCAAGCAGAAATTCAGCGCGCACGTAAACATTTGGGAGATTTAGGACAGGCAGATCTTGAAGCGATTGATAGACTGACTCAGTCGATTGTTAACAAAATGCTGCATACTCCGACTAGTCGATTGCGCGAAGCAAGTGACGGGCGAAAGGGAGTGGCAGTAATTGAAACAACACGTTACTTGTACGACATAGATGAAGAGCAAGATGCGCAAAAAGGTTTTCGCTTAATCCGAAGCTTGCTGGGTAAGCGTCCGCGGGCAGCAGGGGAGTAACAAATGATGAATCAAAAGCAAAGAGAAAAGCTTGTTATTGGAACGCGTGGCAGCAAACTTGCCCTGTGGCAAGCCCATTACATTAAAGATATGGTTGCAGAGGCTACGGGACTACCTGTTGAGATTAAGACCATTAAAACGACAGGGGACAAAATACTTGACGTTCCTTTGGCAAAGGTGGGTGGTAAGGGACTTTTCACAAAAGAGCTTGAGGTCGAGCTGCTCAACGGCACAGTCGATTTATGTGTGCATTCGATGAAGGATGTACCAACCGATCTGCCAGAAGGGCTGGCAATTGCTGGTATACCCCTGCGCGAAGATGCGCGGGATGTACTAATTTCGCACACAGGAGCAGGCTTTGGTGAGCTTCCAGAAGGTGCGCGTGTAGGAACAAGCTCTTTGCGTCGCATCGCTCACGTGCGAGGCTTGCGCCCCGATATTGAGATTGTTGATGTTCGTGGCAACTTGGACACGCGCATGGGAAAGGCCGAGAGCGGAGAACTTGATGCCGTGATACTTGCTGCTGCGGGCATTCGCCGTTTAGGCTGGGGCAGTCGCATCACTACTTATCTGTCGACAGACATCATGATTTCTGCAGTAGGGCAGGGTGCAATTGGTGTTGAAATTCGCAAAGATGATGTCTATATGAACGAGGTATGCAAGCACATCACTGATGCTGATACCTTTGCCTGCATTACGGCAGAACGCATTGTCATGAACCGTCTTGAGGGTGGATGTCAAGTGCCTATTGCTGCTTATTGTAGACGCATTGCTGGGGTAGAGCACGGTGAGGATGCCATTACTATGGATGCCATGGTTGGCTCAGTTGATGGGTCTACCATCCTGCGCGTGAGCGAAGTAGGCAGCATCAATAATCCTGTGGCATTGGGCGAACTACTTGTTGGTCAATTGCGTGATTTGGGCGCAGATGAAGTTTTGCGTGAAGTTCGGGCTGCAGCAGATGTTGCCGACTTAAAATGAGCATTGCAGGCAAAACGATTGTTTTGACCCGTACGCCTAGGCAGAGTGCATCCATTGCTGACGCTCTTATTGCAAAAGG
>WQVN01000009.1 GCA_009785795.1 Coriobacteriia bacterium | reverse complement strand
TGTTACCGCCACCATTTTGCGGAGGTGCATTTGTAGCCTCAAGTGCTGTAAAGCGTCCCTGCCCATCTACGTAATACAGCCTACCGCTGTCATCTGCAGTAAGCGAATTCAGTGCTGACGAACCACCTGGACTAAAAATGACCGTTGCAGTTATGCCAGAATTAGAGGCAGCAGCCACTGCACTGCCTGTTGGTTCTGCGTCTGTTACTCGAATAACGTCATCATGTGGACCATTGAGAGCTATGTACAGATTCACCTGATAGCCATTTTGCGTATTTGCACCGGCAGTACTTAGCACTGGCGAGGATTGACTGTAGCTGGATAACTGCACACTGCGCAAAAGTTCCAGTGTTGTTGCATCAAAAACATCCACGTAACCGCTATCAAACTGTTCGCCCGACACAACATATAGGCGATTGTCGTACATCACTGGTGTTGATGTCGATCGCGCGCCACTCAACTCTTCATCTATGACTGATCCCAAGCTGCCATTAGCAGCTACAGCAACACGTGCCACATGGCCATTGGTTGTCGCGACATAAGCAACACCAGCACCACTGCTTCCCTCAACATACAGAACAGAACTACGCACGCCACCAGGAAGGATTGCAGTATCTACAATTCCACCTGCCTGAGATCCTGCAGCACGAGACACCAATATCCCGTCATCACCTGCAAAAATCGCCACATCATCAGTTATTGCAGCTCCTGCCCACAGAAAACCTGTTTCAGCTGCACTTGAAGTGGATGAGTGCGTCCATACCTGCGATCCGTCACTTACGTCAAGGCAAAAGAACATTCCCTCGCTGTCCATCAAAGTGAGATCACCTGCAGCACCGTATAGATAGCCATCCGCATAGGTTAGGGCACCCACTGATGTCCAGTCACTTTGAAAATTGCTTGTGCCTGATGTCCAGATAGGAGTCAAGGTGTCTGCATCGAATGCCTGCACCGCACCAGTAGACAGAGGCACAAAAATCCTGCCGCTGCCTGCTGCTAGATAGCCAGTGCGCCCAACAGACGTGGCAAGTTGCCTCGTTTCCTGCACTTGATTTGCCCTGTCCAGCTTCCACAAGGTTGAGCCACCCGCAATATAAATATAGTCACCAATCTTTACGGGAGATAACGCGTCATCTGCACTACCAACTGTCCGCGTCCACACAGCGCGTGCAACTTGTGGGGGGCGTGGCGTGCTTGCATCTACAACAGCAGAATTAAAGGCATTGCCCCTAAAGGAATCCCACCTGGGAACCTCTACCACTGTTATCGTGGCGAAAGGACGAGAAATATCGGAAATGCCTGCTGGACTAGCTGCGGCGTAACGCTTTGCGCTCAGCAAATAGGTGCCTGGCGCATCAAAACTCAGCGTTGCCATTCCTTGCGCATTAGTAGTAATGGCAGGTGTCGAAGATGTCGTTGCCCCAACTCTGTTGCCACCGATAGGATCGATTAAAATCTCTGCACCTGCAAGATCTGTCATTGACGCAGCACCAAAATCATTAAATCCGTCAAGTCCTCGTAGGCGCACATCAAATGATTGCCCAGCAGTCACTCTGTAGGAAGCACTGTCGAAAAATGCAAGCCAGCCTGGATCACTGGGCCACGTACCACCCCACGAACCCAATATGTCGATATAGTCACCATCCTGAACAGGATAGGTAACAAGTGTGTGTCCCCAGCCAGGAAATTGTTCTGGCATCGTCTGATTTGCTGCCCACATCCACCACACATTAGACGCATCTTCAATTGAGGCCGCCCTGCCATCAATCGATACAATGCCAAAATTATTAGCAACAATTCTGTCTGCTGCAGCCCCTGAACCATAGGTCTGCTCAAAGGCTTCTGCCAAAACATGAATTGGCGTAATAAAGCCTGGATCAGGATTCGTTATGCCTGGTATACCATATTCACCCCAGGGTCGATGCTCAAACGTAATCTCTGTAGGCGCCATTCGAGTATCCTCAAGATGTTCGATGCGCAAAGTCGCTGTTATCTCTTGTGCCCATGCTACCGGAACTGCAGCAATCAAAAACAGGATGAGCATGACTATTGCCGCAATCACCCTCAAGGCTATAGCCCTGCGATTGCTGGGCACGCTCACCTGCATGCCGCACGTTGTCGGGATTCTTCGTGTACAGTGCATCTGTTTTCCTCCTCGCTCTTGCGACGGAGATTTTATCGGATGCCTGGGAATAGTTAGACAAAACCGATCTTTCCCGCCGAAAGACAGATACTCGTGGCTGCATGTGGCATAGTCGCCACAATAACAGCATTTCTCTTTGGTAGGTCTTCCGGCTTAAAGGTCAAGTGAGGACTAAGCGCCTTCCCAGCGCAGATGCGCCAGTGGCCTGTAGCTTGCTCCTCGTTCCTTATTACGGCAACGGGGGTTGCGCTGGATTTGCACCAGCTTCCCTCTTCGTCCAGATGTGTATCCGACACGCCCAGAACCAATAGAGTGCTAAACAGTGTACCACACCAAAACACCTCAGATGACCAATCTCTGTATCGAGCCACATAAGCTGAGAAAGCGCCTTGCTACTACGCTTATTTTCAGGTTATGCACTCCTCCTTGACCTTAGTTATCTGAAGTGTCCTGGTGAACACATGGCAAATTCTGCAATAATAGAACATTGTAAAATATCGGAAGGAATCAGTGTGGACTATAACGTAATTTTTTGGATCATTATTGCTATTGTTATAGTGAACTTTATATGGGGACAGGTTCGAGCTGCCCTGAATCGTTCGCGCATGGGCGACGCTTTGCCGCCGGAACTCGCAGACATCTATGATGCCGATGAATATGCTCGTCAGCAGCAATATCAGCGCGCAAATGGTAAATTTGGTCTGATTGAAGATAGTTTTTCGACCTTGTTGCTGCTGGCAGTCCTTTTTACTGGAGCGCTAGGGATTCTTGAAAACTTCTTGCATGTTAATCTGACGGATAATTTTGTTTTGCTGCCTCTTGCTTTTGTTGCAATTATTGCCGTAACTCTTGCCGTTATTTCGCTTCCTTTTAGCTATTACGATACCTTTGTCATCGAGGAGCGTTTTGGTTTTAATAAGTCTACGCGCGGGCTGTTCTTTGCAGATTCTGCAAAGAGCCTAATGTTGACCATGATTATGTTGGCAGTTGTTGTGGGCGTTATTGCTTTTCTATATCATTTGACTCCACAGTGGTTCTGGCTAATTGCTTGGGCAGTGCTGACCTTCTTTAGCATTGGCATTGGCTATTTCTACTCACAACTGATTGTGCCACTGTTTAATAAGCAGACACCATTAGAGGACGGTGAGCTGCGTGATGCTCTATTTGAGCTTGCTCAGAAAACAGAATTTCCCATTACAGATGTCTTTGTAATTGATGGCTCAAAACGAAGCACAAAAGCAAATGCTTACTTTGCAGGATTTGGCAAGCGTAAACGCATCTGCCTGTATGACACCCTGATTGATGATCTCAACACAGAGGAGATTGCTGCAGTATTAGCACATGAGATTGCCCACTATAAGAAACGTCATATTCCTTTGGGAATAGCGATTGGCACGATATTAACCGGATTCCAGCTATGGCTGATGTCCCTATTCCTCGGCAGTAGCGAGCTTGCCGTCGCCCTAGGCAGTCCCACAGGCACACCATCGCTTATGCTGGGGCTGATTGCTTTTAGCCTGCTGTATGGACCAATTTCTGAGCTGTTATCAGTGGGAGAAAACGTCCTGTCGCGCCACAACGAATATCAGGCAGATGCTTTTGCTGCTCGCTACGGATACGCCGCAGCACTGATAAGTGGGCTCAAAACTATATCGTCGAAAGCATTGTCAAACTTGACGCCACATCCCGTTGTAGTGTTCTGGACATACTCTCATCCCCCACTATTGGAGCGAATCAGAGCTTTGGGAGAGGATGTTCGAAAGCACTCAACTTCTACGTCAAGTTAAAATATCATATTCATACGCGTGGTTACTGCGACTAGCAAACACAATTTTATAAGCATCCTTGGCCTTGAGCCTCTGGAGCGTTCTGAAGATCTATTGAGAATCGCGGGAGGCTTTTAGGATTTCGCGATAGAGGGCGTCCATTTGAACAACTTGTTCTGGTGAGAGATCCGCAGTTAAGCGTGCCAATATTTCTTGTTCGCGGTCTAACTGCTGAACTGCAATGTTGCTACCTTGCTTAATGTCGGCTATTTGTTTGACCAGTTCCATACGAGCAAGAAATAGTTCACGTATTTGGTCGTCTATTCCGTCGATTCGCTGACGAAGCTGTGCAAGTACTTCGACCTTGTCATTGTGCGAACTGCTTTTAGGCACGATTTACCACCGCCATCATGTCTGCAAGGACTATGGCAGCAGCAGCTTCTATGCAGGGTACTGCCCTAGGCACTATACAGGGATCATGTCTGCCCCAAACTGAAAGCTTTGTTTCCTGCATGGTCTCAAGGTTTACGGAATCTTGCTCTACAGCTATTGATGGCGTTGGTTTTACGGGCACACGAAAGATCAATGGCATGCCTGTAGTAAGGCCGCCTACTGCTCCTCCTGCGTTGTTGCTCTTGTGATTTAGTTGTCCATCGACAATGCAAAAGGCATCGTTGTGTTCACTGCCAAATATTTCTGCTGCTGCAAATCCCATGCCAAATTCAATGCCACGTACTGCAGGAATGGCAAAGACGGCATTGGTCAGACAATTCTCGATACCGTCAAATGGCGGATTACCTATGCCTGTAGGTAGTCCAATGATCGCACATTCAATAACTCCCCCAACAGAATCACCGCGCTTTGCAGCATCTAACATGACACGCTTCATGGGCTCTTCGACAGATGCATCATTGACAGGAAAACTACCGCTGTGATTAAGCTCATCTGCACTCACAGCCGTAGGATCATAACGCCTATCATGCACTGTGCAAATTTGTTCGATATGAGCGCCAATATGTACGTCCCAACTATTGAGCAACTGCAAGCACACAGCACCTGCAAAGCATAAAAGCACAGTCATACGTCCCGAGAAATGACCTCCTCCTCGCCAATCATGGTTATCGCCATACTTTACACCTGCATAATAATCGACATGTGATGGTCGGGGAATTTTAGCTACATGTTGATAGTCCTTACTGCGAATGTCAGTGTTTTCGAATAGAGCACACAAAGGTGCTCCGCACGTCACGCCATTAACAAGTCCTGAAACAATCCGTGGCTGGTCAGTCTCTGCCCGCGCAGTTGAGTAATCATTCTGACCGCCACGTCTGCGATCAAGAAAGGTTTGCACCTGCTGCATGTCAATGCTCAGTCCTGCTGGCAAGCCATCAATCACCACACCCAGCGCTTCCGAATGTGACTGCCCAAAGATCTGTATTCGTATGTTTTTGCCAAAGTATGATGACATTAGGCAATGACTCCTCCTAGATAACGGTAGTCCTCAAAAAAGTGCGGATAGGTCTTTGCAACCGCAGCTGCACCAATAATTGTAACAGGCTCATGAGCGTAGCTAGCCGCAACTGCAGCTGCCATAACAATGCGATGATCGTTAGCACCATCGACTATTCCTCCGCGAATTTGTCCTGCTCCTTGGACAAGTAATCCGTCGTCTATAGCCTGTACTGTACATCCTAGGGCTTGCAGCATTGCAAGTGTCGAAGCAATACGATCACTCTCTTTCAGGCGCAGGCGTTCAATCCCGTGGATGTATGTCTGATTTTTACGTAGTGCCGCCCACACTGCAAGTATCGGTACAAGGTCAGGAATGTCAGTCACATCGATTTCTGCTTGGTTTTGCACGGCTACAAATAGCTTGTCGCGCTGCAAAGACTGCAAGTTTAGTTCCGTGACCTCGACGCCTGCAGCTAGCCAAAAGGCAGCGTTTGACCAATCTCCTTCGACAGCGATAGTTCCTGGTGTCACATATTGCTGATTGCCTGGAATACGATAGTTGCCTGCTTGTGGATGCTCGATGGCTATGCCAAATTGTTGCAAGACGTCAAGGGTCATATCAACATAGCCTGCAGACTGAAGTGGTGACGTAAGCTCTATTGTGCTGTCACCTGCGAGTAACGGAAGCGCGAACAGTAGTCCTGACAAATATTGAGAGCTTTCATCACCAGGCAATTGAAAATGTGCAGGCTGCAAGCAAGATCTGTTGCGAGCCCTCCATTTAATAGGAAGCTGATAGCTTGAAAAGCGCATGCCACCCACTTCAAGCGCCTTACAAAGAGATGCAAAAGGGCGATTTAGTAAGCTGCCCTCACCCATCAAAATACCGCGCTTGCGCAGGGCACATAAAACAGGTAGTAGCAGACGTGCTGTTGCCGCACTCTCACCGCAACAAATTCTTTTGGACTGCGTTGAACCTGTATTAGGCATGACAGTTATGTGACCATCCCCGACATCAGAAGTAATGCCTATGTTTCGCAGAGCTTTGATCGTGACAGAAATGTCGCTGGATAGACTAGTCATATCCATCAAAATATTTGTTGGATTACTAGCTAGGGCCGCTGCAATTAGAATACGCTGCGCATAAGATTTCGATGGAATAGCAGCAATACTGCCAGAGAGTCTTGCAGGCTGAATGGTAATGTCAGTAGAGGACTTCACGTAGTCTCGTGACATCTTTTGCAAGAGCTGCAAAGGCCTCAGGATCTATTGATTGCTGTCCATCGCAAAGAGCATTCTCTGGATTATTATGAACTTCTATCATGAGACCGTCTGCACCTGCCGCAGTTGCCGCAAGTGCCATGGGACGCACAAAGCGCACGTCACCTGTCGCATGACTGGGATCAACAATGACAGGCAAATGAGAAAGTTCTTTGATGCGCGGAATTGCCGACAAGTCAAGAGCGATACGTGCCTGAGGATCAAAGCTGCGAATGCCGCGCTCACATAAAATGATCTGCTCATTACCGCCATCCATCAGGTATTCTGCACTTGATAGCAGCTCATTGATGGTGTTGCCAAAGCCACGCTTTAATAACACAGGCTTGTTCGTCTGTCCAAGAACACGCAACAGACTGAAGTTCTGCATGTTGCGTGCACCAACTTGAACAATGTCAACGTCTGCAAAAAAGGGAAGTTGCTGTGCATCTGTAATCTCTGACACTACAGGCAGCCCCACTGTTGCTCCTGCTGCAACGAGCAATTCGATACCCTCTTCTTGCAAGCCCTGAAAGTCATAAGGAGAAGTGCGCGGCTTAAAAGCACCACCGCGCAAAATGTGCGTTCCACCTGCCACCACCGCGTCAGCAGTTACTGCAATCTGCTGCGCTGATTCAACCGAGCATGGCCCAGCAATTAGCATGAAATCGCCACCACCAACAGTCGCATCGCCCACAGCAACAATGGTATCGTCAGAGCGATAGGTGCGATAAGTTTTCAGTATTTGATCTGACATGATGTGCTCTATTGGGTTCTTAGTCTGAAGTCTCGTATCAAGTGCGGGGTGACAGCGGAAGAACAGACTCACTGTCTATACAGGCTCTTCCCAAAAATGATGAGAGCTTAAGCTACGTTGACAACCTTTGTAACTCCTGGCACGCGATCTTTAAGGGTGCACTCTACCTGTGATGCCATAGTGAGACCTGCCATAGGACAACCGCGACAAGCTCCCTGCAATTCGACAAGCACTGTACCGTCATCCTGAATTTCCTTTAACTCAATGCCGCCGCCATCTGCTTGTAGGCGAGGACGAACTATGTCGAGTGCTGCCTCTACTGCTGCTTTATCAATTGCCATATTATATGTTCCTTTCAACTAGTTTTATTGCCCTACCATCATATCAGTTACTGTCAGTCAATTCTGGCTTGGTGAAGTCCTGGGGAACACTCTCGATCTGCTTAGGTGCTGGAAGCTCTTTGCTTAGATCTAGTTTGCGCAATCTATCTGCCTGTGTCAGCAAATTGCGTTCAAGGCTTGATGCAAACTCGTTGTAAGATTTAACGGTTTTCTCAAGATTGCCTTTAAGTTTGCTACTGTAACCTGCAAGCGTCGCCATGCGCTTGAGCAGCTCTTTGCCTGCCTCTACTATTTCCTGGGCACTCTCTGTCGCTTCCTGCTGCTGCCATGCATATGCAATAGATTTCACTATCGACCACAAGGTCACAGGACTTGCCAGTGCCACGCGCTGTGAAAAGGCATAGTCAACTAGTTGTGGATCGGCTTCCAGTGCCGCAGACAGCAAGGCTTCTGCGGGCAAAAAGGCAACAACAAAATCTGGTGCACCAGAGAGGGATTCTCCGTATTCTTTACGCGCAAGTACTTTAACGTGATCTTTCAGTGCCGCTGCATGTTTCTTCAGTAGCTCCTCGCGACGCTGTAAGTCCTCAGGTTCTGCACTCAGGGGGATTTCACAAGCCTTGTCATAGCTGTCGAAAGGCACCTTTGCGTCAATGGGAACAATGCGTCCATTGGGCAGATTAAGTAAAAAGTCTGGACGGATACGTGTGCTATCACCCGTAGCACCAGCAATAGTTGCAGTTGTCGATTGGCGCTCAAAGTGCACCGTTTCAATCAGGCCTGCATTCTCGAAAATCTGCTCAAGCTGAACCTCTCCCCAACGTCCGCGCTCTTGCGACTTTGTCAGCGTTCCAGCAAGCGTATTAGTTGTGGCTTGCAGCTGCCCTATCGTTCTACTTAGGTTTTCATCTTGGCGCAGACGAGCTTCTTCGAGTTCAGTAATCTTGCGCTGCATGGTCTCGACACTTTTTGACACGGGAGCAAGCTTCTCAATGACCTTGCCCTCTTGTTCCTGTTCGGCGATTTTTTGCCTGTGCAGTTCAGCTAGCTGGGCTTCTGCTTTTTCAAGCTGCTCCTTATAAGCAGCTGCCTGCGTGCTTGCACCTGCATTCGCTTCACGGAGCGCAATAACTTCCTCTTGCGACTGATGTAATCGTGTTTGTGCGTCTTGCAGACTTGCAGCATGCTGCTGCGCTTGATGTGCCTGATGCTTTAGCTCGTTACTTTTGCGCTGGAGCAAAATGGAAGTGCCCGCAACACCAGCAACGATGCCCAACACTGCACCAATTATTATTGCTATGATAATTTCCATATGCCTAAAGTCACCGCTTCCTTACCTGTCAGCATTAAAGATGTGCATGATAATGCCACTTGCCACCGACACGTTCAGACTTTCAGCACTCTCGCATATGCTCACCTTGAATCTATAGTCGCACAACTCCAGCACTCCTGATGAAAGTCCTCTGCCTTCTGCACCTATTACAATTGCAATCTTGCAAAGCGCGTCCATGTCCTGCAGCACATCTTCACTTCCTGACAAATCAGTGCCAATCAGGAAAAAGCCACTGTCTTTTAATTGCCGCAATTGTGCCAAGGTATCATCTGCAAAGGTCGGCAGATAGATGCTTGAGCCCATAGAGGAACGAATCACCTTTGGCGAGAACGGTGAAGCACATCCATCGCCCAAAAATACTGCCTGATAGCCCAGGCAATGTGCACTACGAATAATCGCTCCAACATTTTTTGGATCTTGCACACCTTCAAGTACAACAAGCCTATTTAAACTGGTAACATCCACATCATCAAAAGTCGGCACCTTGAAAACACCCAGAATGCCCTGGCTCGTCTTAAGTTCAGAGAGCGAATTGAACAGCGAGTCAGTTAGTACCCGCAGATTTGGCAGCCCTTCCAATACGGCAGCATCGTGTTTGCCCAAATAGCTCTCACTGACGATAGTGTAAACAGGTGTCAGTCGTACCAAAGCCTCATCATAAATCCGCTGCCCCTCGACAAGTAAAATATCATCTCGCTTGCGATATTTTGATACAGAATACGATTTAACTTGTTTAAAAAAGTCATTTCCTGAACTGGTAATTATTTCCATATTTTCCATAGCTCAACTATATCTTATATTGCCTTTATGGAACGATTTTGTTGGTGAAATGCAGAGCTTTTATCGACAGTTTTGTGAAATTTTAAGCGATAACTAAGCAGGACTTAATCAGGCTTTAAGGAGTGTTTTGTATCATGGGGGCGTGACTTATTTCAACTACATAGCTCTGAGCATTTTGCTAGGATTGCTGGTTTGGCTATCCATTTTTGATGTGCGCGAACGCAGATTGCCTAATCCTCTGGTACTTACTGTTGCTGGGCTGGGACTAGCAGCAGTATTGCTGCAATGTGCTTATGCGTCATCTCTGCTTCCGATCAGTGATGCTTTGGTGGGAGTTTTGCTTACTGCAGGACCTGCTTGCTTGTTTTCCGCAGCATACTATTTTGTGCGCAGGCAGGCTGGATTTGGGATGGGCGACTTAAAATTGCTTGCAGCACTGGGACTGTATTTGGGAATAGTGGGTGTGTGGGTATTGCCGCTTGCCTGCATAGTTGCCATACTGGGCATGACTGGACAAACTCTGCTTGGACATCAAAGCAAAGTCACGGAAAAAGCCCAAAGACAAACGATTGCCTTTGGGCCCTACATTGCTATCGCAACAGTAATTCTATTGCTGGTTTAGTAGTTCTTTGCCAATAGAGAAAAGAACGCCTTTGGGTGAATGCAAACAGGACAGATTTCTGGAGCATCCTTGGCTGTGTGAAGGTGACCACAGTTTGCACAGTGCCATACAACAACTGTTGGACGCTTGTGCGCCTCATCGTTCTCGATCTGGTCACGCACGGTGCGATAGCGATCCTCATGATGCTTTTCAATAACAGCAACACCATCCATTAGAACAGCAATAGCTTCAAAGCCCTCTTCGCGCGCATCTGCTGCAAAGTTCTTGTACATGTCAGTCCACTCAAAATGCTCACCCTCTGCTGCATCAAGCAAGTTTTCAACTGTTGAGGGGATGCTGCCTGGAGTCTCACCATCCGAGAGAAGAATCTTGCACCACATTTTTGCGTGTGCCATCTCGTTATGGGCAGTCTCCTCAAAAATGTCAGCGATATAGTTCAAGCCCTCTTTTTTTGCTTGACTGGCATAGAAAGTGTATTTGTTGCGTGCCATGCTCTCGCCCGCAAAAGCAGCTTTGAGATTTGCTTCAGTTTTTGACCCTTTGAAATCCATGAGAATCATCCTTTCATTTGGAAATAATTAATATGACGTACCGCAATAGTACTACAAAAATATTCCTATAGTACGTAATGTTACAAAAATAATAGCAAATTTCAAAAAACCTCCACATTTTTGTCACATTATTGCAACTAGTCTCAGTGTACCCTAAGTAGTAGCATCATCAATTTGTCCGTCACGGATTCGTTGCAACAAATCTGCGGCTTCTGGACTAATGCGCTTGATTAACGTACTGCGGCTAGGCGGCGCATCACGCTGTCGTTCCCACTCGCTGTAACCAAAGCTTAATTGCTGAGCAAACTCTGCCGCACTACGTCGCACTACTCCTTTGCCCAGAGAGGTCCATTGCACCATAGCATCACTACTGACGACCTCGATTTCTAAGCCTGCGGCGATTGCCTGTTTTGCCAGACGCTCTATGACCGAATCGGCTGATTTGCCATAGTCAGAAAAGATGACTTGCACACCCAGGATGTTATCTTCTTTGCGCTGTGCAACAGGATTGCTTTTGCCATCAAATACAATAGTCGCACTGAAGTGCTGTCCTGCATAAGACGCAACATCAGAAATCAGTGCATCACGCGCTAAGTCCCATTCCCCTGCGCGCGCTAACCGCAGGTACGGATCTGCCTGAAACATTAAATTGTAGCCGTCTATGATTAGTTGCTTCATCACAGCAATTTTACTTCAATTCAACAATCCCTAGAATATGTCAGGTATTCTAAGCGTCTTCATCCTCTGCAAATTGAGATAAGTACAAATCAGCATAAACGCCGCCAGATACAAGCAGCTCATCGTGAGTGCCGACTTCGACTATGCGACCATGCTGCATTACAACTATACGATCTGCATCGCGAATTGTTGATAGCCGATGTGCAATTACAAAGCTCGTACGTCCGTGCATCAAGCGTGCCATTGCCACCTGAATGAGCTTTTCTGTCCTAGTGTCTACTGAACTTGTTGCTTCGTCTAGAATCAAGATAGGTGCATCTGCAAGTACGGCACGTGCAATTGTCAGAAGCTGACGCTGTCCTACCGACAGGTTACCTGCGTCTTCTTGTAAAACGGTGCCATATCCATCTGGTAGTGTTCTGATGAAGTGGTCAGCAAGAGCTGTCTTTGCAGCTGCAACAATTTCATCGTCAGTCGCACCTGTGCGTCCATATGCAATATTTTCGCGAATAGTTCCGCTGAATAGCCAGGTATCTTGCAGCACCATGCCAAAGAGTTCTCGTGTGTGGTCACGCGTCATGTCACAGGTATTAATGCCATCAATTTGAATCTGTCCGCTGTCGATTTCATAAAAGCGCATCAGCAGATTAACGATAGTTGTTTTGCCCGCACCCGTCGGCCCTACAATAGCAATCATTTGACCAGGCTCAACGGTAAGACTCCAGTCACGAATTAATGGAGCATCAGGACTGTAGTCAAAGTTGACATCTTGCAGTACGACACAGCCTAATGCGTGCGCAGTGGAAGAAGCTTCCTGCCTTTGACATCCTTCACTGTGCTCAGGAAGTTCCGCAAGAGGCACTTCTGCAGGCTCTTCATCTGCGTCCAATAGTTGAAAGACGCGTTCTGCCGCCGCTATGGTTCCCTGCACCAGATTCGCCATTTGTGCTGCCGTCATTAATGGCTGTTGAAATTGGTAGACGTATTGGATAAAGGCAAGAATCAGTCCAATTTGCAAACCACCAATATTTGTTCCAAACAGCATGACTTCTGGTCGAGTCAGATAAGCAGCACAGGCAACTATCAACACATATTGTGCATTCGTCACAACACCAAAGAGCGGCATCAAAATGCTTGTCAGAAACTGTGCCCTCCATGAACTGCCATACAGCTCACGATTGGTTTTGCGAAAACGCTCAAGTGAGATTTCCTCGCGATTAAACGCTTTGATGATGTTGTGCCCACTGTAGTTTTCCTCAATCTGACTATTCAATTCACCCAGCTGTGCTTGCTGACGATTAAAGAATCGCTGCGCGCGAGGAGCAACCACCATAGTCATCAGCAAGGCAAAAGGCAGTGCAATCATCGAGATTGTCGCAAGCGCCCAGTTGATGCTAAACATCATGATCAATATTCCAACTAAAGTGATAATCGAAGTCAGAGCCTGCGTCATAATCTGCTGCAGATTAGTGTTGATCAGATCAACATCATTAGTAATGCGCGAAAGTGTATCTCCATAAGGATTACGATCAAAGTAGCGCAGGGGAAGCCTGTCCAATTTCTCTGAGGCTTTTTGTCGCAAGCCCCAAATAAGACGCTGCGTTAATCCCACGATAAGACGCTGTTGTAAATAGCTAAATATTGCCGCAAATGAATACAATGCGAACACGCCTACAAGTACCCAGCCAATTAACGTAAAGTCAATGGATGACACCGCAAAGCTGGGATCTTGTGCGTGCTGAACAGAATCTGTCGTAAAGCGCGCAAGTTCATTAGTCGCTTCTGCAAGTACACGAGGGCCAAGAACGGTAGCTGTTACTGCAGCAAAAGCAAGCAGTGTTGCAAGAACAAGCTTCCATTTGTCACGAGCAAGCAGTGCGAGAAACTTTTTGACCGTGCCCTTAAAATCATCAACATGTGCAGGAGGCGCAGTAATAGCTGCCACTTGATTAGGGCCGCCTAGCTGTGAGCCACCTGAACTTTGCTTTTGCGGCCGCCTATGTGTGGTCGCCCTACTGTTATCTGTTGCCATGGCGTGCCACCTCACTTGCGGTAAGCTGAGAAGCAGCTATTTCACGGTAAGTCGCAGAATGCTCCATCAGTTCATCATGCGTACCCATGCCACAGATTTTTCCTTCTTCAAGAACAAGGATTTGGTCAGCATCTTGAATAGTGGTAATGCGCTGCGCCACAATAATCATAGTACTGTCTGCACAAAGCGGCTTGAGTGCTGTGCGCAACTGAGCATCCGTCTGTAAGTCCAGTGCAGAAAAACTATCATCAAACAGATAGACTTCTGGTCGCTTGAGCACAGCACGTGCAATGGCAAGACGTTGACGCTGTCCACCAGAGAAATTTGTACCACCCTGCGATACATCTGTCTCAAGGCCATCTGGCAACTCGCTTACAAAATCCCAGGCCTGCGCAATTTTCAAGGCATCAACGACCGCATCGTCACTTGCATTAGGATTGCCAAAGCGCACATTGTCTGCAATAGTTCCTGTGAACAGCACTGCTTTTTGCGGTACGTACCCAATTCGCTTGCGCAAGTCTTCCTGTGTATAGTCGCGCACATCAGTACCGTCCAGCAAAATGCGGCCACTACTTACGTCATATAAGCGCACTGCAAGGTTCATGATGGTTGATTTGCCCGAGCCTGTTGAACCTATGATGGCAAAGGTCTGCCCTTTGCGTGCAGTAAAGCTAATGTTGCACAATGCCGCAGTTTCACTAATCGTGCCATCCTGGCCCTCAAAGTGAAAGCTGATGTCATCGAATTCAAGTGTCGCGAAATGGCTAGTTTGGACGTTCTTGTCCGCCTGCATCTGCACTATAGCAGGATCAGCAATTGCAGGTTGTGTGTCCAGTACCTCTATTACGCGCTCTGCACTTACGCTGGCACGCGGTATCATGACCACAATCATCGACATAAACATCAGCGAGTACAGTACCCACATAACATACTGCATAAATGCCATCATTGACCCAAGCTCTAGCCCACCGTCTGCAATGATGTGCCCACCAAACCACACAATGGCAATAGTTGTCACCTGAATGACGAACATTACCGCAGGCATCAAAGCAATCATGATCTTGTAGGCGCGAATGTTAGCATCCGTCAAATCATCATTTGCTGCACGGTAACGATCTTGCTGAAAGGACTGACGATTAAAGGCGCGGATAACACGCACGCCCGTCAATCCTTCACGTGCAATCAAATTCAAATGGTCAGTCTTTTTCTGAATGCCTCTAAATATGGGCATGACATATTTCACTGCCAGTAAGAACAACAGCGCGAATAAGGGAATAGCTGCAGCAAAAACCCAGGAGAGCTGGGCATTTTCTGAAAAGGCAAGTACGAAGGCAACAACAATAAAGAGCGGAGATGCCAGTGCCAGGCGCAGCAACATAAAAGTCATCTGCTGTATTTGCTGAATATCATTGGTTGAGCGAATAATCAGTGATGCTGTTGAAAAGCGATTCATCTCAACAAGGGAAAACGTGCCAACTGCAGCAAAAACGTATTCGCGCAAGTCTCGCGCAAGTCCTGCTGATACGCGCGAGCAGAAAAATCCTGCAAACGTCGCAGCAATTCCAGCAAGTACCGTGATGCCCAGCATCAGACTACCCATCTGCCACAAGTATGCTGTCTGAGTAGCATAGGTGCCAACAACACCTGCTGCAGCTGTACTGGGATCGACTCCTTTATGCACAATGCCAATGTCAACGATGTTGCTCATCAGTCTGGGCAAGTACAATTGCAAACCAACTTGCGTTAGCGTCGTTAAAACAATCAACGCAAGTTGTATAGGATATGGCTTTAAGTAGCGCAGGAATAGCTTACGCATACATCCCCTGCCTGTTTCTTAATCTGTCCGCGGGTCAATCAACTACAAACTTATTCGTATGTTCCTGTCTGCACTTGCAAAATAACAACACTGCCAACCAGAACCTCTGTGCCTGCCTGAGGAATTTGACCAGTAACCGTACCTGCTGCAGTTCCCTGCACAAGGGGAATCGTCACAACTAATCCTAGATCCTGCAAAGCTTCAGTTGCTTCTGACACGGGCTTGCCCACAACATCTTCAACATCGATAATCACAGGATCATCAACTGGCTCACCTGTCGATATCACAACAACAATGATTGATCCGGCAGGGACTTCTGTGTCCGCAATAGGACTCTGCACTATGACGTAGTCTTCTGACACTTCTAGATCAGGCGCACGCACAATGCTCAGATCCAAATCCAGTCCCTCAAAAGCTTCTTCAACTTCTGTTTCTGCAAGCCCTTCAACGTCGGGAACAACAACGACATCATCAGCAATTGCGCTCAAATCTGCCGCAAGCACTATTGACACAGGAGAGCCCTCTAATATCTCTTCACCATTTGCAGGAATTGTCTGAATGACCGTACCTGGATATGCTCCC
Source organism: Coriobacteriia bacterium (assembly GCA_009785795.1). Taxonomy (GTDB): domain Bacteria; phylum Actinomycetota; class Coriobacteriia; order WRKU01; family WQUG01; genus WQVN01. The sequence goes on along the minus strand of WQVN01000009.1, from coordinate 13,260 downwards.
TCTGGCGTATCTTCTGCAAGCGCAGTTGACACTTGTCCCAAAACAAGTCCTGCTTTTTGCAATTCAACCTCTGCTTCGCCCTCGTTCAAGCCAATCAGGTTAGGCACAACAACCTGCGACACAACATGCTCAACAGGAGGCGGAGGAGTTACATCCATTCGCTCGTACACCACATAGCCCAGCGCGAGCAATGCTGCAATAATGACTCCAATAACAACCCAGGTAACCTTACTTTTTACTTCTGGCTGAGCCACAAGAGAGGCGGTATCTGGAATTTGTGCAGAGACAAGACCTTTCTCAACAGAAGAACTTTTATAGTGCACGATTTGTGGAGATAATCCTGCATCACGCAGCTTTGCAGCTGCACTTTCTTCCTTGAGTCCCACAACATCTGGCAGGTTTACCTGCACACGTTCGTTAATGGACGGACCACTGGACACCAGCAGCAGGCTTTCAAGGTCTGGCGATGTAAGTGAATCTGGAGCAGGATGCTGGTCCATGACCGCGCCCTTTGTGATTGCATCGTTGTAATCATAGATGACGCGAGGCTTTAGCCCGAGCTCTGCCAACTCTTCAAGAGCCACGCCCTGACTCTTGCCCATAACGTCAAGCATGCGCAGATTATCGTCTTCAAGCTGTGCCCTGCGATCTACGTCAAGCGGACCTGTTGAGACGACCACGATAATCCGCGATCCACTGGGTATGGTATGGGTGTATTCTGGCATTGGCTTATTTACTTTCCTTTTGTAGGGTTTCAGGTACGCAATTTCTGTATCGGGTTAAAAATCAAAACACACCAGCGTTAATACGTTTCGTGTTTTGATTTTTGCAAGCCTCCTTGACCTTGCACACCTGAAGCCCTGCAAACTAGCTGGATAATTGTCAATATCTAAGTTTAGCAGGCTAAGGCATACACAAGATATACGGTCAACGCAAGGTAACCTCTTGCTTGATTATAGATGGCTGGCAGCAGGCTCTATTGTTCCATCTGCAAGCATTTCAGTTATTGTCTCACGCATCTTATACTTCATGATTTTACCGCTAGTGGTCAGGGGAAACTCATCAACAAAGACAATGTATCTGGGAGCTTTGTAGCGCGCCATCTGCTGATAGCAGGCCTCTTTGACATCATCCTCGCTCAAATTTGCACCATCTTGCAAAATAATAAAAGCTGCGGGCAACTCTCCGTATTTCTTGTCAGGTGCTGCAACTACTTGAACATCTTTAACCTCTGGCAGCGTATAGAGGAATTCCTCAATTTCGCGCGGATAGATATTTTCACCACCGCGAATGATCATGTCTTTGATGCGTCCTGTGACTCGATAATAGCCCTGCTCATCCACTGTCCCCAGATCACCAGAATGTAAGAATCCATCGGCATCGATTGCCTGCTCGCTCGCTTCTGGCATCTTGTAGTAGCCCTTCATTACCTGATAACCACGACAACAGAGTTCGCCCACAACTCCTGGTGGACATTGCTCGCCCGTATCTGGATCAATAACACGTACATCTGCATGAGGCATTGCCTTGCCCACCGTTTCACAACGTATGTCAGCAGGATCATCAACAGTTGTCATGGTAAACACAGGGCTGGTTTCCGTCAGCCCATAGGCAATCGTAACTTCTGACATGTGCATGTCAGACATAACCTGTTTCATGGTCTCGACGGGACAGGGCGATCCTGCCATGATGCCAGTACGCAGACTACTCAAATCAAAGCTGTCAAAGGAAGGATGACCCATAATGGCAATAAACATTGTGGGCACACCATAGAGTGCTGTTGCGCGTTCTTTTTCAACAGCAGACAGTACCAAGAATGGATTAAACTCTTCCAACAGAACGTGAGTTGCGCCATGCGTGATTACTGCCATGACTCCTAGCACACAGCCAAAACAGTGGAACAGGGGCACGGGCAAGCAGACGCGATCTGCTGCAGTTAGCTTTTGACATTCACCAATGTAGTAACCATTATTCAAGATATTTCTATGTGAGAGCTGCACGCCCTTTGGAAAACCCGTTGTACCACTAGTGTACTGCATCATGGCAACATCATCGGTCTCAACCTGAGCAAGTGCATCAGTGACCAACGAATCAGGATTATGCGCGCCCAATAGCAACAGTTCTGGCATGCTATAAAAACCGCGATGTTTTTCTGGCCCCATGTAAATCAAGTGCTTTAAGTGCGGAAAGCGCTCTGATCTTAGGTAGCCACGTGCATTTTCGAGTGACTCTGGCACAAGTTCACGAATTGTTTTGACATAGTCCACATCGCGGAAATTGTCTATAACTGCAAGCGCATCGAGATCTGCCTGCTCTAACACATATGCCAATTCATGTGATTTATAGGCAGAGTTCATCGTAACCATTACCACGCCGATTTTTGCAGCAGCAAACATAAAGGTTAGCCAGTCAGGAACATTACGTGCCCATACTCCCAGGTGCATGCCACGAGTGAGTCCAATCGCAAGCATCCCTTTTGCCAGAGAGTTTACGCGGTCATCAAATTGTGCATATGACCAACGCAGTCCACGGTCTGGCATAACCAGAAAGTCATGATCAGGATTTTTCGCCACTTCTGCCTCGAAAAAAGCACCAATGGTGAGATCTGTGAAGGGACCTGTATACTGTGCTTGATCCTGTATTACTTGAGGAATCTCATAGGTATCCAAGTCACCTATGCCGGCCTTTCTGGCCGCCTCTTTATGAAGGGCTACATTTATGGGCAATTCTTTGTTCATTGGCTTACGCTTCCTTAGTTTACTTTTGACTTCAGAGTCTCTGCTTGAGGGATTGGTCTGGACTTGATTTTGGCAATCGTTTGCTAGGCAGGCGTATAGACAACTGCAAGGATTGTAGATATTTCATCGCCTGCAGCACGCACCTGATGCGGTACGACAGTATCATAGTACAAGCTATCGCCTGGCCCCAACTCAAAGGTTTCCGTACCATATTCAATGACGACTGCACCATTCATGCAGTAGATAAATTCTTCACCTTCATGCGTATCGAGTTTGCGCTGCGCATTGGGCGCAACTTCAATAATAAAAGGATCCATGTGACGTGAAATCTTGCCTTCTGCAAGTGAGAAAAAGTCTAATGGTGCATCACTGCTGCCCGTTGCAAGAGCAGTGCGACGTGACGCAGATTCCAGATCACACGCTTTTGTCAGAGCAGGACCCATACCATCATCGTCATCAAGCAAGGTGCCCAAGCGCATACCAAGTGCGCGTGCGATAGTGATGAGCGGAGTTAGATTGAGCACCGTATTCGCTGTTTCAATTTGTGCCAATTCTTCTGTCGTCATGCCCGTACGTTGCGACAGCTCTTCAAGGCTGATGTTGTGAGTTTCACGCAAGGACTTAATGCGCTGCCCAACATTACTTGCCGACTGGTCAGAAATCTTTGTACTTCCCTTATTCGATGTCATGCCCTTATTCCTTTTCTCTATGCGTGTGCAATTTCGTCATTTCTAAAACAGCTCAACACATGCTGCGTACTACAAAGCAAAAAGGGGCGGCTTAGTATGTTAAGCCGCTCCCTTTGTCTTCTCTATGCTGTCCCGTTTAGGGTGCTAAAAGATTACCAAGTCCGCCGCGGCGCTGCTCAAGCCAAAGCTCAGCTGCGAGCTGTTGCGTAAGTTCCGCATTTTCATTTGCTGCTCCGTTTTCATCTGCGGGATCTGGCTGTAACACACCTGGCTGCAGTCTGCCACCAGGCTGTAGCTCATCGGAAAACTCTACACGAGATTCTGGTGAAAGCGAATCAAGCAAATCAGTAACACCCAAGTCCAAGCGGACGGTGTCGGTAAGACTTCCTGTTGACACATCTATCAGCAGGGAAACAGGAATGCGCAATTCGTTATGTGTTACAAATTCGACTGTTGAGTACGCACCCGTTGGATTTGCGCCATCGTTATGACAGGTCAAGCAGGTCAGACTATCTGCGTCACGTGCATCGCGAACCATACTGCGAATTTGCGGACGTACCGTGTCCTCATGTGTTCTGTCATGGCAAACACCACAGCCAAAGGGATTAGCATCGCCTTGCATAGACGGCACTACATTTGCACTGCTGCTAACACGATCATCGCGCGCTGCCTGCCAAAAGTCGTTGTGTGCCGATGCAAAGTCCATGTCGCCAAAGGCAAATCCACCAGCTTCATCTGTTGAATTATGACACCCTGAGGCACTACATCCAGCATCAATGCTTGGTGTTGGCATATGTGCGCCACTTACACGCATCGCTCCACCGTGAAGCATTTCATCTGCAACCTCATGACATGCCAAACAACCATCGTCGACTAAGTCGCCCATGGGGTCTACGTCCACATGGCTCCAGTTGGTGATTTCGCGATCACTCAAAGTTTCTGAGTGGCATGTCTGACAGCCATTTGACCTAACGGCATGCTCGCGAGCAATATTATTGGTGAAGTGACAGGTGCCACAGCTGGTGTAATCATAGGTGATCTGGTCACGCTCGTCCTCGTCCTCTGTCGTAAAGGTCCAAGTGTGAGGATACATCTCATTTGTGCCCTCTTTGCCAAATTGGGCATCGATGAATTCTTCAACTGTTACCGTATACGTCGTATCGTAGTCAAGCAAGTCAAGCGGGACTGAAAGAACGGTATTTTCACCACGGTCACTATCTGACCATTCGATTTCATCAAGGTCAACCTCTGCGCCCTCATCAATAGTGATGTCACCATCAACGTCAGGATTCATTGGTCTATCAAAGTAAACGGTAATGCTATCAGTGCTTACCGCAACATCAATTTCATCATTTTCTGGAGCAGTTGCATCATCAGCAGCCGTCCAGTCACTGGCATCTTCAGGCATTACCGAAGCAGCAATCCTCCATGGCAGCCAGTTGTTGGTACCGTCAAGAACGCTGTCGCCATTACCCTGTCCGCCGCCAACAATCCCCTTTGCAAGCTGACCTGTAGCATTGTTACCCCATGCCCAGGGATGGCCGTCTACATCAATGGCTATGCTATGACCAGTTCCTGCAGTAATTGCTGTCCACTCTATACCATCTACATCAGCTGCAAGTGGAATGTTATTTGCAGCACCTGTGCTACCTGTGCCCAACTGACCATCATTGTTAACACCCCAGCCCCACAGATTGCCGTCATTATCAAGTGCAAGCGAGTACGTTTCGCCTGCTGCAATTGATGTCCAATAGTCCACCGCGGCAGGCACAATAACAGGATGTGGAACGTTCTGATTTCCTGGACTTGCTGGACCCAGGCCTAGCCTACCACCACCGCCTAGTCCCCATGCCCACAGGTTGCCGTCATTATCAAGTGCCAAAGTATGTGCATTTCCAAGTGCTACTGAAACCCAAGCATCAACCGTCACAGGATTAGTAACCTGATATGGCACATCACGGTTAACTGCATCACCAAGGCCTAATTGTCCACCATTGTTCATACCCCACGCCCATAAGTTGCCATCGGAGCCGATAGCTGCGGTGTGGTTACCACCTGCATAGACTGAGTCCCAGAGAATAGGACCGCCCAGTGTAGGACCGCCTGCTACGTCAGGAACTCTCACAGGAACATTACTTGAAAGAGCTGCACTGCCAATGCCAAGTCTGCCCTGCTGGTTATTGCCCCATGCCCACAGACTACCATCGGTGTCGATTGCCATAGTATGACTGCCACCTGCATAGACTGAGTCCCAGAGAATAGGACCGCCCAGTGTGGGACCGCCTGCTACGTCAAGTACACGGCTAGGAGCACCATTAATGGCAGCTGTGCTTCCCGTTGCAAGTCTGCCATTACCACCGTGACCCCAGCCCCACAGATTACCATCATTATCAAGTGCGAGTGAGTGCATGGCGCCTGCAGAAATTGATACCCAGTAATCCACGTCAGTCGGCATTGGCATCTGAACAGGAATATTACGTGCAGTAGTGTTTCCTAGGCCCAGCTGTCCGTTTGCATTTGCTCCCCAAGCCCAAATGTTACCAAATGAGTCAAGCGCAAGAGTAAAGTTTTGCCCTGCAGAAACTTCAACTATTTCTATGTCATTGCTGTTAAGAAGATCCAAACCGCCCTCGGGAGAAAGTGCTGATTCATCAGCAGGTGTTTGGAAAAAGATATCTATAGCTGGCCAGACTGGAAAGCCCAGTGCCGAGTATAGACCATCAATGCTCACGCGATACGTTGCTCCAAAGACCAGCCCATTGATAGGAATGTTCAGTGTGGTTGCATCAGTGCTCCAGTTTGCGTGTGTCATAAGCAGGAATACCGCACTGTCACCCGTTACGGTGATGTTCGCATAACCTAGGTTTTGACCCACGTCCATCGCTTCGCTAAAGGCGATTACCAACGTGTTGTCAAGAACTGGTGCACCTGCTGCAGCATCGCCACCACCCGCATCTACGTAGGTAGTCGTAACACTTGCGACCTCGACAGGTACTGCTTGTGCAATACCAGGTGCCGCAACTGCAAAGACCATCATTGCTGCAGCAAAAACAAGGAATACTGTCACCGCCAGCATGAATCGTGACTGTACTTGCGGTCTTGCGCACAGCAAGCGCTTTGGCGGCAGTTGCAGTTCGCTCGTTTGCATCATTAGTGGTCGAGCACTCATAATTTCGTTCCTGTCTTTGTCAGGTCAAAGCCTTAGACACGACAACAGTGTCCCGCCTAAGGAAAACTACCAAATATACACGAAATCTATTATGGCATGTACGCAGCGCAAATTCAATCAAAGTGGGTGAGAAAACATCACGTTTTCTTCACAATTTCTACATGGAGAGTGCTGAAGTGAATGTGTGTCCAAAAAAAATGTGCTGTACTCACCCCACGCAAGACAGCTTTCCTGACCATCCATGCCAAGTGTGGGTTGATGACGCACTGCGTATGTAATCTAAATAGTCGCCGAAGTTCATAGCAATATGATGCCAAAGTTCATAGTCTGCCCTATGCTTCTGACTGAAGGTATAGTTGCCAATGATTATCTGGAAGCCGTAACCCATGAGGACATTTCACTGATCCATCAATTGCTGCTGCGTCACTGCGCGCAACACCAAAAAAGTTACTTTCAGATTTTGAAACATTTGGATTCCTTTTTGAATCTCTCTGCATTAGAGATTTGCGTGTTTATGCAGAAAGCATTGATGGGAGTGTTTATCATTATCGAGATAAAAGTGGCTTAGAGGTAGATGCTGTGATTCAACTTGCTGATGGACGATGGGGAGCGATAGAAATTAAAATGGGTGCGGGTGAAATAGAAGAGACTTCAGAAAATTTGATGAAAATTGCTAAAGTTGTTGATACTAGAAAAATGAACGAGCCATCATTCTTGATGGTTCTCACCGGAACAGAATATGCTTTTCGGATGAAAAATGGTGTTTACGTCGTTCCTTTGGGCTGCCTAAAGGATTAGCTTGAAGCAAATCGAAATTGATTAGGTATCCTAAGAGCCTCCAGGAGGGTACGGCGGTTGTTAAAGTACCTCCGTTGAACTGATCCCAAAAATGGTGCGGGTGAGAGGACTTGAACCTCCAAGGGGATAAACCCCACATGGACCTGAACCATGCGCGTCTGCCAATTCCGCCACACCCGCAGTCTGCAAGTGCCGGGAGGAGACCAGGGCGACAAAACCCTGATACAAAACATGCGATTTGGGAAAATCACACAAGTGGCACTTGCAGATTGCGATAGTATCACACTAATAGCAGGTCTTCAAAAGTGTTTGCAGCATTATGAAGAAGTGTGTCCATTTCTTCAAGCGAATCTGCACCATAAAAGCGTAAGCGATAGACAACAGGATAAGATCCTTGTCTGCGACGTCCCTCGCTGCGCTCAGAGGTAACTGGAGTACCAACAGGTGGAACTAGAGCAGTTGCAGGCAAGCAGCGTGGAATGCCCGTCTGTCCTCGCGCCACATCACGTGACACTCCAGACAGCGCAAGTAGCTCAACAGCAAGATGTTCTAGCAGATGAGCTGTTTCTGTTTGAGCTGCCTCTGTCGCAAAGGAGCGATGACGTCCACTTTCGCAGCGATGACGGCGCAAGTCAGGATAGCATTCGAACAGCTTCGCAACGTCAAGTTCCTCTGTTCTGTGCGGCACACCATCTGCAAGTTGCACGTTGAAGCTCGCACATTGCGTGCGCGGATCAAAGCCTAATGGCTCGATCAAAAAACTAGATTGGGCTGCTTTCATGGACGTGCTCTGCCCCCTCTGCTTGCTGCTCTAAGCGCTGAACACGAATCCTGGCAATGCGGCGTCTGCGCATTGTTACGACGGTAAAGCTATAGCCTTGATATTCAATGTTCTCACCAGCCTGAGGAATATGTCCCAGTTGTTCAAGCACCCAACCAGCGATGGTTTCGTATTCGTCTGACTCTGCAATGGGCAAGCCTATCTCGATTGCATCTTCAATGTCACAAGTACCACTGATAAGCCATTTATCAGGACCGATTGGTAGGATTGAGTCTAATTCCTGGTCAGTCTCGTCAATGATTTCACCCGTTACCTCTTCAAGAATGTCTTCCATACTGACGAGTCCTGCAGTGCCGCCATATTCATCTACAACAAGCATTATCTGAATACGTGCTTCCTGCATTTGTGTCAGCGTCGACATGAGATTTTTAGTTTCTGGCACAAAGAGCGGCTCACGCAGATAGTCTGTAATAGGATCATCAAGCCTGCCTTCTGACAAGGGCACAACGAGATCTTTCAAGATAAGGATGCCTATGATGTGATCATAGTCTTCGCGATAAACGGGTACGCGTGAAAAGCCACGCGCATGGAGGCGTTTTGCTGCCTCGCCCACTGTTTCAGTATCCTGTGCGAAAACGATATCGACGCGTGGCACCATGACTTCGCGCACTACGGTGTCACCCAACTCAAAGATTTCAGATATCATACGCTTTTCTTCGCCGCTTAAGTGCTGCTGTTCATCGACCATCAGCTTGATTTCTTCTTCACTTACCTGTGCTGATGTTACGTCCTTGCTAATGCCGACCAGTTTGCCCAACGTATTGGTTGAGGCAGACAGTAGCCTCACTACAGGACGCGCAAGAGACGCGGCAGCATTAATGGGTAGTGATGTGAAGCTTGCGATTTTATCAGCACGCTGCAAGCCCAGCTGTTTGGGAATAAGCTCGCCGATTACCAGGGTAATGTAGGACACAACTATCGTAACTGCCGCAATCGATACTCCTGATGCAACTGTTGTTAGAAATGGAATGTTAAACGACTGCAGCCATGCGGTTAGAGGAGCCTCGAATGCAACGGCAGTCAGTATCGCTGCAAGCGTTCCGACAAATACCATAGTGACTTGCGTTGTTGCAAGCAGCCTGGGTGCGTCATCTTTTAGCTTGAGTGCAGCAGCAGCGCCCTTTGAGCCCTCTTTTTCTGCTTCTTTCAGTGCAGATTTACGTGCAGATATCATGGCAATTTCTGCCATCGAGAAAAAGCCATTAATCAGGATCAAGATCAGTATAAAAAGTACGTACCACAACATATTAAAGTTCTTCCGGTTCCTGTTCTAGAGTAAAGCCAAACTGTTCTTTAACAGCTGCCACAATTGCTTCGCGTGCGGCTGCTAAATCATCGTAGTTGCGAGCAGACTCATTAATCAATATTAATGCAGCTTTTTCGCTGACGCGCATACCGTTAAGTAGTTGTCCTTTGAGCCCCGCCTGTTCAACTAGCCAACCGCTGGCAACCTCCCAGCAGTTACCAATCATGTATATGGGAATGCCTGGATAGCGCTGACGCAGGGATTCGACCTGTGATTCATCAACGGTAATATTTTTGAAGAATGATCCGCTGCTTGCCGTAGTTCGCGAATCTGGCAGTTTAAGCGCACGAATCGTATTTACCGCATCACAGATTGTCTGCGGCTGACGATCTGTGATGCCTTGCTCGCTTAAGTGCGCCTGCAGCGAGCCGTACAGATTGCCTTGGATTTCACATTTGTGCAGACGCAGCGTTGCCGCAGTGATGAAGTAGCGCCCCTTTGCAGAACCTGCTTCCATGCTATTGAAGATGCTACTGCGATAACACAGCTTAAGATCTGCTGTGGGCAAATGAACAAACTTCGCAAAAGCAGTGTCATAGACATCCACGCCTAGCAGCACCTGTGCAATTTCCTGGCCATAGGCACCTGCGTTTTGCATAATCGCACCGCCCACCGTACCAGGAATTGCTGCGAGTGCTTCGATGCCGCACCAGCCGCGCTGCACCGCATAATCAACCAGTGTATCAAGGTCTTCACCGCTGCCAACGCACAGAGTGATTTCATCTGACTGTTCACTGATGACTTCTATTCCCGTCAAGCGGTTGAGCATGACCAGACCATTGAAGTCTGCGTCTGTGCCTACAACGTTACTGCCTCCGCCCAGGATATAGGTAGGCAGATTTTTAGCACGCGCAAATTCGTAGGCTTCTGTCAGGTCAGCAAGTGTTTCAATGTCGACTGTATAGCGTGCATTACCACCCAACCGCATGGTGGTTAGCGCAGATATAGATGTGTTTTCCGATAGCTTCATGCTGCTTATTCTAGCAGTACCTAGTTTAGGTCACGAGCAACGTTACTGAATGTGTGTCTGGTGGAGGTGCGAATCGGTGCGATGGTGGACCCGGGTGGATTCGAACCACCGACCTCACGGTTATCAGTGTTGCCGAGTAAGCAATAGCAGGTAATATCTAATGCTATTTGCAACGGCAGCTAGGCTATCTGACTACTTCTGCCGCTACCTAAAGTTTTGCACATTTGCGGCAGATTTGCGGCAAACTTTATTGCTGGAGAGTTTCGACTTAAAACTACCGCTTTGCATTAACATGCTTCATGGCAGCAGCACTTAGCTCTTCAAGGGAAACATCATCAAACTTATCTCTGCGCCACTCCGTGTAGTCAAATGGCTCACGAGCCATCAGTGCAATAAAGCGTTCAGCTTCTACCATGCCCAGATGTTTAGTGAGCAATTGCAAGCCTTCATTTTTTAGTACGGTTTCACTGGTCATGTTGTCACCTCAATCTCTTGAATGAATTGTACAGGGTTTACAATCTTAACGTCTGGCTCTGCCGCTGAAAGTAGGCGGCGGTCAGTTGTAATAAAGTAGTCACAGCCACTTTCTGCGGCACATGCAATGTGCAAAGCGTCCATTGTCTTTATGCCAGAATCTACTAACTTCTTAGCACGAGCAAGTACAGCAGGTCTTTCATCAATAGTCTCACAAGAGAGCTTCTCCCACGCAGCTATTGCTCGACTCTGCTCTTTGAAGGGGCTTTTACTGTTTTCATAGTCAAGAACATACGACCACACTAGCTGATATTTTCCTAGCAGAATCTGCTGTTGCACAAATAACTTGGCATCAGTCTCTAGTTTAATCTTGAGTTGCACTTGATCATCAAAGGGACGATTGAAGCAGCAAATGTCGAGATATACCTTCAAGTGTTTTCTCCTCGCCATGCGTTCAGTTAAGCAACTTCATTATAGCGCAGAAGAAATCAAGGTTTGCCTTGCCGAGATGTACTTACTTATTCCCTAAAGTCCATCTCTCATTCTGATAAACTCTGGGTCTTGATTAAGCACAAAATCAAAGTGCATTATCTGACCATCTCCTGTAAGAGTTAGCTCATAGAGATAGCCTGGAGTATCCTCTGTCATTTCAAATCTATACTCTGTTCCATCTTGGATAAGTTCCATGAACTCGTAAGCCCCTACTTCATCAAAGTTAATAGCATAGATGAATGTTACGTACTCGCCTCTTGTTTCAATGTGTCCATGCCCTATGTATATCTCTGTGTCATTGAAACCTATCGGTGCTGGTATTTCATCTGCTCCCATAACGATTGAGTAAATCTCAAACTCTGTTTCAGAGGTAAACAAGATTGCCGCATTAATGTCAATTGCATCGTGGAACTCAACTACCCCAAGACGAATTGCGGAGGGTTGTCCGCCCATGAACGCATAATTGATAAACTCACTGCCTACAGGCTCTGGTGCGGGAGATTCTGGCTCTACGGCAAGTTCTGGTTCGGGGGCAACCTCTGTTTCTGATAATCCCAGCTCTGGTATGCCAATAATGATTGGTGGCTCACCAGTGGATTCATCGCTAGTCTGACCCAGCAGAAGCACAGCAGCAACTATCCCAACAACTACAACGCCTGCGATAGCTGCGATTAGGGGTAATCGAGATTTCTTTTGCTCTGCACTTGATGACTCTTCTTGTGATGATGAAGGTACTTTATCTTCTGCTACAGCGTCAGAGCCATCCTCTGCGACTTCCTCTGCTTCTGTGGAGTCTATTTCACCAATCGTATTCTGGGGCTTCTCATCCCCACTGGCCGCCTCGTCCTCATTTTTATAGGATTCAATATCAAGTCCGCAGTGACAGAGTTCGACTCCACTGTTTAATTTATTGCCACATGAAGGGCAAAAGTTGAGGCTATTATCCACCATGCGCCTCTCCTTCATTTTCTGACCTAATGGCTTGCACATAGAAATCTATGCTCTGAAGTCTCCGCACTATTTCTGCGAGAGCAAAGTAAGTTACTGCCGCGACTAGACCAACCACTACTACAAAAGCAGCAACCAGCACAGCAAAAAGAAAGCCCAACACATCGGCAGACGCAGCATTCAAGGAAAAGAATGTAACGATGGCACTTACAGCACCAATGCCAACGATGAAGTAAGCCGCCAACTGCAATCTGTCTACGATTCTTCCATCGAAGGTGGCATGAGAATCAGACGCTGTTCCGCCATCACACTTAGGGCAAGGCTTAAACTGACCTTCCTTTGCCGAATAGTCATGTCCGCAGGCTTGACATTGAATGGTGACGCAGCCCTCAGGCGTGTTCACTGGTGCAGTTGTTTCAACAATCTTTGTGCCACAGTCAGTGCAAAATTGTGCGCTCGGCTTTAGATTGGTGGTGCATTTCGGACAGTTCATGTTTCCTCCTATACTTCACTTCAGCTTAGAATTAAGTGTCCCCACTTGAAGACTTTGCCGACACGAAGCTGTTAAGATTAAAGTGCAGTTTGCTTCTTATGATTTGCGCTTAGTTCATTAATGTGAATATCGAAATCTTCCTCGCTCATATTTTTATACATGCGCGGCACATGACTGTACTTAAAATCAGAATTGAATCGCCCCGACTTTTCTGGACACTTTTACATCTCACGATTTAGCTTCCTTTCGGAAGTCTTCTCCTGTAGCATACCATAGCTGCTCTACCTCGCTTGGCGTTTGCCAGTCACAATATTCATTGATACGCTCTTCGTTGTACCACTT
>WQVN01000008.1 GCA_009785795.1 Coriobacteriia bacterium | reverse complement strand
GTACAAGGTTGCTGCAGGTGACGTACTAGACGTTGAAAAGCTTGACGTTGAGCCTGGCAAGAAAATCGACTTAGATGTCTTGCTGCTGTCCGATGATGATAAAACGATAACTGATCCTAAGGCACTTGCGAAAGCTAAAGTTAGTGCGAAAGTTGTCGAGCACTTTAAGGACAAAAAAGTCATTGTCTTTAAGTTTAAAAGACGCAAAGGGTATAGACGTAAGCGCGGTCATCGTCAAAACTTGACACGCATCGAAGTAGTAAAGGTAAGTGAGGCGTAACAATGGCACATAAAAAAGGACTTGGTTCAACACGCAATGGTCGTGACTCGCGCTCGAAGCGTTTGGGCGTGAAGCGTTTTGCGGGACAATATGTTAACTGTGGTGAAATTTTGGTGCGTCAGCGCGGAACTCGCTTTCATCCAGGTGACTTGGTAGGTCGCGGAAACGATGATACGCTGTTTGCAAAAAGTGACGGTATTGTAGAGTTTAGCCATGGCAAAAAGCGCCGCGTACACGTACGACCGGTTGAAGAGGCAGTGGCCTAACGACTGACTGTACGCAGCTAATTGGCACCACGATTACAGAGCCCTTTGCGTATAGCGAGGGGCTTTTTGTATTGTTTGAGATAAGGGGAACTACGACGTGTTTTTAGACCAGGTATCACTCTATTTGAAAAGCGGCGATGGCGGGGCAGGCTGCAAGTCTTTTCGTCGTGAAAAGCATGTGCCAAAGGGCGGTCCTGATGGCGGCGATGGTGGCGATGGTGGCAGCATCTATCTGGTTGCTGATGCAGGTCTATCATCACTTGTTGACTATCGCTTTAAACATCACTTTAAGGCTCAGCGTGGCACCCATGGCAAGGGTTCAAATATGCACGGTGCACGAGGTGAGGATTTACGCTTACCTGTGCCAGTGGGCACTGTCGTGCATGACTTGGATACAGATGAGGTTTTGGGCGATTTAGTTGTTGACGGACAGGAGCTTCTGATTGTTGAAGGAGGGCACGGTGGTCGCGGCAATCCTCACTTTACTACCAGTGTAAGACGTGCTCCTGCTTTCGCAGAACTGGGTGAGCCCGGTAAAGAACAATCGTTGCGCTTAGAATTAAAGCTACTTGCAGATGTTGCACTGGTGGGAATGCCTAGCGTGGGCAAGTCCTCGCTGATAGCACGCATTAGTGCCGTCCGTCCAAAGATTGCAGATTATCCCTTCACCACACTGATTCCAAATTTAGGGGTCGTAAAAGTAGGAGACAAATCATTTGTCTGTGCTGATGTGCCGGGACTGATTGAGGGCGCTCATCAAGGCAAAGGATTAGGACATGCGTTCCTGCGTCATATTGAACGTAGTGCAGTTATTATGCACATTGTTGATTTGTCTGGCGGTTTTGAAGATCGTGACGTAGTCAATGATTATGCAATTATCGAGAACGAGTTGCTTCAACATGCACAAGAACTTGCGGACAGACCACGCATTATTGTGGGCAACAAGTTGGATGCACCTGGTGCAGATGCGAGATCTGCGCAGATGCGTCAACACGTAGAAGCATTCGATCTGCCTTATTTTGAGATTTCAGCCTTGACTGGTGAAGGAATTGACACTCTGCTGCACTTTACTGCAAACATGGTTCATGAATTGCGCATTGCCGCTGCAGCTGCCGAGGCGAAATTGCGCGAAAATCAAGAATTTGAGGCGCGATATATTCACCGTGAACGTCTTGTGGCAAGGCGTGATGCAGAGCCTTTTGTCGTTACGGATTTGGGTGGTGGTACCTATCAGGTAAGGGGAGATGCGGTCGAGCGCATGGTTGTGCAAACCGAATGGGAAAATGAAGAGGCTATTTTGTACTTGCAGCGTCGATTAGCAAAGGTGGGACTGGAAAAGGCCTTGATTGAGGCTGGTGCAGGCGTTGGAGATACCGTTCGCATATTAGACAGAGAATTCGAATTCGAGGTAGGAGCAACAGACGATGACTAAGCGCATTGTTGTTAAGGTAGGATCAAACACATTGACCAATGATGTTGGTGCGATTGATCGTCGCTACATTGCAAGTTTGGTTGATCAGTTATCAGAGCTGACACGTGATGGTCATCAGGTAGTCTTAGTATCCTCTGGAGCAATTGCTGCAGGTCGCGAAATGCTAGGGCTGGATCGTAGACCAGACGATATGGCAACCTTGCAGGCTGCAGCAAGTATTGGACAGGTTGGACTAATTGAGACCTATTCAAGCGAATTTGGCAGATGCCGCTGCAGTATTGGACAGGTTCTATTGACACGCGCCGATACAGAAAACCCCGTTAGTTATGGACATGCAAAGAATACTTTTGAGCGACTACTGGAACTGGGTTCGATTCCTATTGTCAATGAAAATGATACGGTAGCAATTGATGAGATTTGTTTTGGCGATAATGACACTTTGGCATCTTTAGTTGCATTGATGATACAGGCAGACATGGTCGTAATATTAACTGATGTTGAAGGACTGTATGATGCTGACCCCAATAAAGATCCGAATGCGCGCGTGGTATCCTACCTAACAGAGATAGATGACGAACTGCTTGCGAGTACTTCGACAGAATCTGACGCGACCAGCTTAGGCAGCGGGGGGATGCACAGCAAATTGCAGGCAGCAAAAGCTTTGCTTAAAGCAGATATTGTAACGGTGTTATCTGGCGGACGCGAGGCAAATGTAGTCATAGATGCAGTTGAGGGCTATCCTCATGGGACCGTTATCTGCACGCAGGAACAATTGCGAAATTTTCAGTCGGAAGAGAAGAGGAGCGAGGCATGAATGTAGCAGAGCAGACAAGGACACAAGCACAGGCAGCAAAAGAGGCTGCTGAGGTACTGGCAACAGCCTCTTTGGAGCAGCGCAATGCGGCACTGCAGGAAATGTCAGCAGAATTAATTGCTCATGAAGATGCAATTCTTGCTGCAAATGCTGTTGATATTGAGTCTGCACGTGCTGACGGCACAGGTGAGGCTTTACTGGATCGTCTGATGCTCAATAGTGAACGACTTGCAGGTTGCAGGCAGGCGCTTGCAGAATTATGTGCCATTCCTGATGTTTTGGGTGAGGTTATCTGCGGACGTACTATTACGCAAGGTATTCACATGAAAGAAGTCCGTGTGCCTCTCGGCGTTGTTGGCATGATTTATGAAGCACGTCCCAATGTGACTATTGATGCTGCAAGCATTGCAGTAAAGACGGGTAATGCCATCCTGTTGCGTGGTGGCAAGATTGCACAACGCAGTAATGAAGCAATTACGGTAGCACTACAAGCGGCACTTAGGACCGTTGGATTGCCTGTGGATTCGGTTCAGAATTTAGATGCAACTGATCGTGCATCAGGCAACGAATTGATGAAATTGCATGGATTAGTCGATGTATTGATTCCACGCGGTGGTACGGGGCTCATCAAGACAGTTGTCGAAAATTCAAAAGTTCCCGTAATCGAGACGGGAAGCGGTAACTGTCACATCTACCTGCACGCTGCTGCAGACCCAACAATGGCGCACAATATTGTCATGAATGCAAAATGTCAGCGCCCTAGCGTATGTAACGCTGCAGAATCGCTGCTGGTTGACTATAGTGTCGCAGAGGAGCTGCTAGCACAAATTGCTCCAGAACTTGTTGCGGCAGGTGTTACTCTGATTTGTGACCAAGATACTCTGCGCATTGCGCGCGCTGCTGGCGTCACAGATGATATGTTGCGTGAGGCAACTGATGAGGATTGGGGCACAGAATATCTTGATATGCAGATTAGCATTAAGCTGATAGATGGTGTCGATGAGGCAGTTGCGCATATCAACAAATATGGAAGCATGCACTCTGATGCCATTGTTACCAGTGATTTTGAAACAGCACAAAAATTCACGAGTGGTGTTGACAGTGCAGCAGTATATGTAAATGCTTCGACACGCTTTAGTGACGGCGGCGTCTTTGGATTAGGTGCAGAGATTGGCATCAGCACACAGAAGCTTCATGCACGTGGTCCAATGGGATTGACCGCCCTAACATCAACGAAGTTTATCTTGGAAGGTAATGGTCAGATTCGCTAGACTACCTTAGTGACACGTAAGGATTGTGTTGAGATGTTTATGTAAAGTTGCTCCACTTTGCACTTCAGCATAATCTGCGCGCATTCATTAAATGTGGCTAGCTGAAAGACAGGGAAATGCCAGCAGAAAGAATCGGAATATTGGGAGGAACGTTTGATCCGCCCCATATAGGACATTTGGTTTGTGCGCAAGAGGCCTTAGTGCAACTTGACCTGGATCGTGTGATATTCATGGTCTGTGGCAAGCCGGCGTTGAAAGACTCTTCTGCTATTGCAACAGCTGAAGATCGATACTGGATGACTTGTCTGGCTGTTGCAGATAATCCTGCATTTGAGGTTTCACGCATTGAAGTTGATCGCATTGGCACAAGCTATACGGTTGACACCTTGCGCGAACTACGCCAACAAATTGATGATGGCGATGAAGTGTTCTTCATTATGGGAGCTGACGCCTTACGTGAGGTTCCACAATGGAAAGATGCCCGCAGGGTGGGGGAGTATGCTACCTTTGTGGTAGCAACCAGACCTGGAACTGATGTGAGGGCTGCACGCGCAACTGTGCTGGACAGATTACCCAATTTCAGCTTTGATCTGATTATTCTGCCAAATCTCGAGGTTGCGTCATCTGACATTCGAGAGCGCGTGCGCAATGGACAGTCGATTCATTATCTGGTCTCCGAGGAGGTAGAGCACTATGTGCAACAACGTGAACTCTACTGATGTTTTTTGCAAGGCTGCAGTAAGCAAGGTGCATGAACAGGCTCTGCCTCTGCTGAGGGAACGGCTTGATGAGTACGGGTATATGCATAGTTGCAATACTGCGGAAACTGCTGAATATCTGGCTGGCTTGTATCAGGTTGATTCTGGTGAAGCTTTTATCGCAGGATTGCTACATGACTGGGATCGTGGACATGCGCGTGACCAGCTGATTGCACGTGCACGTGACATTGGCTTTGACATTACTCCAGAAGTCATGGCTGCACCGCAAATATTGCACGCCCATACAGGTGCTGCTGACGTGCGCAAAATCTTTCCACATTTGCCAGACAGTGTGATAACAGCCATTAGGCACCATACGGTTGGTTCGCGTGACATGAGCGATTTAGATAAGGTGGTCTACATTGCTGACATGATAGAGCCTAGCCGTAGCAGTGAAGCTGTGACAATGCTCCGAGACGTGGTAGGTGTTGTTGATTTGGACACACTCTTCTTGCAGGCATATCAGGCAACAGTCATGCACTTGGTTAAGAACCGAAAGGTTATGCACTTTGATACGACACGTGTTTGGAATGCCCTTATTATGAAAGAAATGGATGAGCAATGAGCGATGCTTTTACTAGCAAGGATTTAGTCAGAGCAGCATTTGAGGCTGCGCTCGAAAAGAAAGCAACCGATATCATGGCTCTAGATATGGCAGAGCTGCTAGTCGTAACCGATTACTTCGTAATCGCAACGGGCAATACTGATCGTCAAGTTGCTGCCATTGCCGAAGAAATTGAACATGAGCTGCGTGAGCAGTTTGGCATAAAGCCAACACATCGCGAAGGAATCCGTGAAGCTCAATGGGTATTGCTTGATTATGGCAGTATCGTGGTGCATTTATTCCAGCCAGACTATCGCGACGAGTATCGCATAGAAGATCTTTGGTCGCAGGCAGCGAAGCTGCGTGCGGATGCAGGAGAGACACACGACAGTGATGTGGGTACCGATTTATCCACTGACAGTACTGATAGCAGCAAGACTGATACTGTTGACAATGCCGGCTAATTAGTAGCATGTAATGCCAAAGCACACCTTACAGGCACGGGCGCGATATGTGCGTCTACTTGCGCACAAGACAAAAAGGCATCCGCGTTTTAGCTCTGTGGCACCAGCACTTGCTCTATTGTTAATTGCCGTTGTTTGGGGTTCCACCTTTGTTTTGATGGCTGATGCTATCGCGCAGTATCCCATGTATGCATTTCTTGCGATGCGCTTTGGCATTGCGACTATAGTACTCGTCTTGTTGCGTCCTGACATTTTACGCAAAATGACTGCAGAAAATGTAAAGTTGGGGCTGAGTGCAAGCATCTTTTTGGCATTAGGTTACATACTGCAAACAGCAAGTTTATTGCCTGCGGAAATGGGTGGTACAACACCTGCGAGAAGTGCGTTCCTTACGGGTGTTTACGTAATATTAGTTCCCATCGCTCAGTCTGCAATGCGAAAAAGACTTCCAAACTGGGGAGTTCGTCTTGGTGTCATCTTTGCGGTGGGAGGCTTGTGGGCACTGTCAGGGCTTAATCTAAGTGATGGTGGGCTCGTTGATTGGGTACTGGGAGATACCTTAGTGCTAATGGCTGCCTTTGCCTATACTGCGCACATGATAATTCTTGGCCTTACGAGTCGAAAACATTCGACTACGACACTTGCCGTGATTCAATTGGGTGTTGTTGCGATGGTGTCGGCCTTTGGATCAATAATTACGGGTGAAGCTGCAGGATTGCCACAGGGACAGATGGTATGGTTTGCAATACTGGTTACGGGTATTTTGGGCTCATCACTGGCATTTGTCGTGCAGACTTGGGCACAAAAGCTTCTTTCGCCTGCGCGCGTTGCTCTGATTTTGGTACTTGAACCTGTATTTGGTGGTATTTTTGGATGGTCTGCTGCAGGAACGGTTCCTGGACGTGAACTGCTGGGTGCAGTATTGCTTATTGGTGGCATGATTTCAGCAGAAGCCATTGCTACACGACGCTCTAATGGTGACAACGAAGAGGATTTAGTACCTGCCCTTGAAGGAATGCCCGTTGTTGTGAAGGCTGACGATAAGGACACTCAAAAGTAATCTTGTTTGGTATACTCAAGGGGTATTGTTGAGCGTGGTTGACTGCTGGACGGTCACCGCTTTCTTTTTTCGTGAAGGGATCTATTAATGGCAATCAAAATTGGCATCAACGGCTTTGGGAGAATTGGACGTTTAGCGTTTCGTGTAGCGTGGGATGATCCAGAGGTAGAGGTGGTATCGGTCAATGACTTGACTGACCCAACTACTCTTGCTCACCTGTTAAAATACGATTCAGTCCATGGGAAATTCGACAAAGAGATTCAGGTAATTGATGGTGGATTTACTGTTGATGACCAACTGGTAAAAGTGAGTGCTGAACGTAACCCTGCTGATTTGAGTTGGGGTGCAGATGGCGTCCAGCTAGTTGTTGAATCTACAGGATTCTTTACTGATGCCAACAAGGCACGTGCTCATATTGATGCTGGCGCGCAACGTGTCATAATTTCTGCACCTGCGAAAAATGAAGATCTTACTGTTGTATTAGGTGTAAACGAGAACGAGTATGATCCAGAAAAGCACTTCATTGTATCGAATGCATCGTGTACCACTAATTGCTTAGCGCCTTTTGCAAAAGTCTTGCGTGATAAATTTGGTTTGCGCGAAGGTTTTATGAACACTATTCATTCCTATACCAATGACCAAGTCATGCTGGATGCACCACATAGTGATTTACGCCGAGCACGTGCAGGAGCTGTGTCTGTCATTCCAACATCAACGGGTGCTGCAAAGGCTATCGGACTGGTACTGCCAGACATGAAGGGCAAGTTGGATGGCATGTCGATGCGTGTGCCGACTCCTGATGGATCTGTTGTGGATTTGGTCTGCATTTTAGATAAGCCTGCGACACGTGAGGAAATCAACGCGGCAATGAAAGAAGCGGCAGAGGGGCCCATGAAGGGCTATCTGGAGTACTGTGAGGATCCCATCGTATCCATTGATGTTGTCGGTAATCCTGCAAGTTCTGTATTTGACTCGCTGCAGACTATGGTCATGGGTGGCGGTTCGGGTACTTTTGTTAAATGTGTAAGCTGGTATGACAATGAATATGGCTATTCTTGTCGTGTTATTGATTTGGCGAAGTTGATGATGAAGTAGATCATTCTGACTATCTCTAGGATTAACTTGGGTTTAGTTATTTGGACAGAAGTCTACTTATTGCATTGAAGCTCCGCATCACGTGCAGGGTAATGCCAGAAAAGAAGGGTCGGGCTTATGAATACTAAAAAGACCGTAAGAGATATCGAAGTAGCGGGACAACACGTATTGGTACGTGTGGACTTCAATGTGCCCATTGCAGATGGCGTGGTAGCTGATGATACACGTATTCGAGCAGCCTTACCTACGATTCGCTATTTGGCAGACCATCACGCCCGCGTAATCCTATGCAGTCATTTAGGTCGTCCTGCAGATGCACCTGATCCGCAATTTTCACTTGAGCCTATCTGTGGAACTTTGTCACGCTTGTTGGGACGTAAAGTCACCTTTGCTGGTGGCGAACTTGACAATGCAGCATACGAAGTTACCCAGGCGATGAATGATGGCGATGTTGTAATGTTAGAAAATTTACGTTTTAATCCGGGTGAAAAAAGTAAGGATCCTGAGTTTGCGCGTAAATTGGCAAATCTGGCAGATATTTATGTCAATGACGCTTTTGGCACAGCTCACCGTGACCATGCCTCAACCGTTGGGGTTGCAGAACTGCTACCTGCGGTATCTGGGTTGCTCTTGGCAAAAGAAGTCGAGATGATGACCGATATTTTCGCTGTGCCCGAGAAGCCCTTTGTGGGGATTTTGGGCGGATCGAAAGTATCTGACAAGATTGGCATCATTAATAAATTGCTTGAAACCTGTGACAAGCTGCTGATTGGCGGTGGCATGGCCTTTACCTTTATTGCAGCCAAAGGTCTGGGTGTGGGCAATTCATTGGTCGAACACGAATGGATTGATGAGGCACGTCAAATGCTTGAAAAGGCACGTGAGTGTGGCTGTGATTTGCTACTGCCGATTGATCTGGTTGTTGCTGCAGAAATCGCAGAGGATGCAACGACATTCATTGTGGGTCGCGAAGAGATTCCTGATGGTCTGATGGGGCTAGACATCGGTCCTGCTACAGGAGCGATGTTCCAGCAAGAAATCGCCAGAGCACGAACTATTTACTGGAACGGTCCCATGGGCGTATTTGAAGTTGGACCTTTTGAGCAGGGTACGCGTGATGTGGCACGTGCTGTTGGACGCAATAATCGTGCAGTGTCAGTTATTGGTGGTGGCGACAGCGTGGCAGCGTTGAAGAAGTTTGGCTGTGAGGACATGGTCACTTTTGTATCAACAGGTGGAGGTGCATCCATGCGATTGGTAGAGGGTGCAGTACTGCCTGGTTTGGACGCACTCGACAACAAATAAAGGAGCAGACATGTCACGTAAACTACTTGTAGTGGGCAATTGGAAAATGAACCTGACAGCCGCACAGGGTGTGCAACTGATGCAGGGACTTGATGATTTTTTCAGAGGTTCTGACAATGTCGAGGTTGTTGTTGCTCCGCCGTTTACAGCCATACACAGTGTTGCTACGGTGATTGACTTTGACAAGATGCGCATTGGGCTGGGTGCACAGAATATGTATTGGGAGGATGTTGGTGCCTACACGGGTGAAATTTCACCCACAATGCTTAAAGCTGCACGAGTTAATTATGTGATTTTGGGTCACAGTGAGCGTCGTGAATACTTTGATGAGGATGATGTGGTCGTCAGCAAGAAGCTGCGAGCTGCACTAAAGAACGATCTGTTGCCCATTCTGTGTTGCGGTGAGAGCCTTGAAGTGCGCGAGGATGAAGAAACACTCGAATATATCGAAGAGCAGATTCGTGCAGGACTCAAAGGTGTGAATGTAACTGACATGTCAAAAGTAACAATTGCATATGAACCAATATGGGCAATTGGTACGGGCAAAGTGGCAACTCCGCGCATGGCAGAAGAAGTATGTGCTCACATTCGTCATGTTATAGATGATATGTTTGGCCTCGAGAGCGTTGCAGCACAGACTCGAATTCTGTACGGTGGATCTGTTAAGGGTGACAATGCTGAGCTGATTTTTGCCGAGCCAAATATTGATGGAGCATTAGTGGGCGGTGCGGCAATTTCAGCAGACAGCTTTATCCCTATCATTGCTGCAGCAATGCGCTAATCAAGCGCTGCTTTTACCGTGCGTCCGCTTGGTCTAATAATTATGGATGGGTTTGCCTACGGGGCAGGCTGTGACAATTTGCGCAGCAATGCCGTTTTGGCAGCACACACCCCTGTTCTTGACAACCTATGGAAAACACAGCCTCACACAACACTTGCAGCAAGCGGAGAAGCGGTTGGCTTGCCTGAAGGACAGATGGGCAACTCTGAAGTGGGGCACCTGAATCTGGGGGCAGGGCGCTGCGTATATCAGGAGTTATCACGCATCAATCGCGCCATTGCAGATGGCTCATTATTTGAAAACCAAGTACTGATTGAGGCCTTTGACGCTGCGGCGACGCAAGGTGCAACTATCCATCTGTTGGGCCTGCTGTCAGATGGTGGTGTTCACAGCCATATTTCACATTTGAAGGCTTTGATCGAGCTGGCGATAAATCGCGGTGCAAAAGATGTTGCTATTCATGCACTGCTTGACGGACGCGATGTTTCCCCAACATCAGGTGCTAACTATTTAACTGACCTGCAAGATTTTATAAGGAACTTTACAGATGTCCATGTCTATCTTGCCACTGTGATGGGACGTTATTATGGCATGGATCGTGATAAGCGTTGGGATAGGACGGCACGTGCGTATCGTGCGATAGTTTTGGGTGAGGGTCAGCAAGTAGAACCTGTTGGTGTTGTTGCAGCCATTCAAGACAGCTACGTGCGTGGTATTACTGATGAATTTGTCGAACCTATCATTGTTGTCGAACCTGCCGCTGGCAAATCTTGCAATGTCGCACAACTTTCAAGTGGCGATTGCTTGACTATGTTCAATTTTCGCCCTGACAGAGCGCGTCAAATTATGCACAGCCTAGCAGATGCAAATTTTGACAGTTTTGATAGGGGAGACACACATCCCACGATTAATGCAGTTTGCATGACTGAATATGATGCCTCTCTTGATTTGCCCATCGCCTTTCCAAAAACCTACGTACAAGACACTCTGTCTGATATATTGTCGGGTGCGGGTTTGCGTCAGATGAAAATCGCAGAAACGGAAAAATATGCTCATGTAACCTTTTTTCTCAATGGCGGAGTAGAGGCTTCGAAAGCTGGTGAAGAGCGTGTATTGATTCCATCTCCATACGTTGCAACGTATGACCTGCAGCCTGAAATGAGTGCCATTAAAGTTACTGGTGCTCTAATTGCAGCTGTGCAGGCAGATGCCGCTGACGTCTACATTGTCAACTATGCAAACGGAGATATGGTGGGACATACGGGTGACTTTGATGCTGCGGTGACAGCCATTGAAGCTGTTGATCGCGAGTTGGGACGAGTTGCTGATGCCTTTCGTGCTGCAGGTGGTACTTTGCTGATTACTGCCGATCATGGAAATGCCGAGCAAATGCGCGATAATCAAGGCGGCGATTATACTGCACACACTTCGAATCCTGTTCCCCTAATTGTTGCTGACAGTAATGTGCAATCACTGAAAGATGGTGGCACTTTGGCTGACATTGCACCCACAGTTGCACACATCTTAGGTATTGAACCGTCTAAAATGTGGACAGGGCAAAATTTGGTGGTAAACTAGTAAGTTGCCAATTGGTTTTTGTAACACTTTTGAGGAGTAAAACGTGAGTCTACTACTAGGTATAGTAATTGCAATTTGGGCGATTTCTGGAATCGCTCTGATAATTTTGGTATTGATGCATTCTGGCAAAGGAACAGGTTTATCTGATGCTTTTAGTGGCATCCAATCATCTGTGGGAACAGGCATTATTGAAAAGAACCTTAATCGTGCAACGATTGTTGCAGCGATTGTTTTCATTCTTTCGCTACTTGTTCTTATGATGATCTGGCCGTAGGTTGCATTGGCGTTGTTTGTAACGCACATTCTAAAGGCCCCGTTAGTCTAGCGGTTTAGGACGCCGCCCTCTCAAGGCGGAGATCGTGGGTTCGAATCCCATACGGGGTACCAGTCTATAATGCCCTCGACAGAGGGCTTTATAAATTCGTGCCAAGAAAGGAAATAGGGAAGAATCACCTATGATGACAGAAAATGCTGCAAAGCGACCAATAATTGAGGTTAAGAACTTTACGAAACGCTACGGCAATTTTACTGCGGTGCGAGATATTAGCTTTGATGTTGCCGAAGGATCAATTTTTGCATTCCTTGGACCAAATGGAGCTGGCAAATCGACAACAATTAATACGCTCTGTACCATCTATGACGGTTATGATGGAGAGTTATACATCGGAGGAAATGATGTCGCCACACAGAAGAGCGCTGTTCGCTCAAACATTGGCATCGTCTTTCAGGAGTGTACGCTTGACCTAAAAATGACCATAGAGGAAAACTTGCGTATGCACTGCGTCTTTTATGGTGTGCCGCGTGCAGAAATTGAAGAGCGTATCGAATTTGTTCTAACTTTAGTTGATTTGCTTGACTGGCGCAAACGCTCAGTATCAGCACTTTCTGGCGGTATGAAGAGACGTGTTGAAATCGCACGCGGACTGATTCATTATCCTCGCGTATTGTTTTTGGATGAGCCTACTGCAGGCCTTGATCCGCAAACACGTGCTCACGTATGGGAATATATTCTGCAGCTGCAAAAAGAAAAGAATATCACCATGTTTTTGACAACACACTACATGGATGAAGCCGAGATTTGTGATTCAGTTGCCATTATGGATCATGGTGAAATCATCGCTCATGACACGCCATTTGGCCTCAAAAAACAATATACAAAGGATCGTGCCTATGTGACAACAAGCAACCCTGCGTTTCTTGAAAAATTACTCACTCAGCACGAAATGACTTTTGCTGTCAAAGAAAAATTCCATCGAATTGATGTTGATGATAATGCAAGTCTATTGCATGTTCTTGCAGAATGCAGAAAAGATATTACTGATATTGAAATACGTAAAGGCACCCTCAATGATGTCTTTTTGGAAATAACAGGACGCGAAATCAGGGAAGGAGGCGATGCCTGATGACCGTCATCTTCGCCCTTTGGAAGCGCAACATTAGAGCTTTTTGGCGCAACAAGCCAGCACTAATTTTCAACCTTGTGTTTCCATTCTTCTTCATATTTGTCTTTGCAGAAATTTTCCGTAACGACTATATCGAAAATGCCATCTCATTTATGTTGGCAGGTATTATCATTGCTGTTGTTTTTGACTCAGCAATACGTATCTCAAGCAACACAATTGATGATATGACTTCAGGCTTTATGAGGGAAGTTCTTGTTTCGCCTGTATCTCGACTAACCATAGCAATAGGACAATTTGCCTCATCAGCAACTGTTGCAACCTTGCAGGGAATTATCATCTTTGTTGTTGGCTTTGCTATTGGATTGCGCATTAGTTCACCTATAACTATATTGTACGCACTGCTTGCAATGCTTTTTGTTGGATTGGTTTTTGCAGGCTTCGGACTTTTTCTTGCAACGCGCGCTAAAAACATACAAACTTTTCAAGCAGTCAGTATGGCAATAACCATGCCTATGACGTTTCTGTCGGGAGCTTATATTCCTCTATCAATGCTCAATGACTTTCTGACAACGGTTGCCTACTTTAATCCAATGACGTACGCGGTGATCCTGTTCAGGTCAATCGTGCTAGAGCGCACGGGCGATCCAACTGAACAGCTCATCATGCAGGAATTGGCTTTCAAGGTTGGTGATTTCACAATAGAGCCTGTCCACGCAGCTCTCATCCTTGCAGCATTTGGGGTACTTTTTCTGCTTCTATCTACCATTTCGTTTATACGCTTGGATTTCTCAAGAATGAACCGCAATAAAAATGACTCACTTGAAATAGAGTGATGCCTTACGTGAGGACAGTAAAAAGCTCCCGAATATTCGGGAGCTTTTTACTTGTTCGAAAGCCATTATTAAACTGATTGTTATAGACTATCTCCAAAGTCGGCACGGAAGGCTGTGACTAGTTTTTCTGGCCAGTCGCTCGTAGCTTTCAGGCGACCAAAGAAGAAGCGGAGCACTTCTGGTTCCTCGCAGAACTCAAGTCCGCCAATTAGTTCACGGTTCTGGTGCAGCCAGGCTAGACGATCCGCTGCATATTTAACCTGCGACAGAGTAAATACGCGACGGGGGAGTGCAAGGCGTACTAGCTCCATTTCTGCCATAGGCTCTGTACCATCTGATCTGCGCTCTTCACTCATGGTACCGCGCTCCATAGCACGCACACCACTACAAATAAATAAAGCAGCAGCAAGTGCACCTGCAGGATACTCAGGTTGTGCCAAATGATCGCAAAACGCTGTTGCATCTACGTGACAACCCAGACCGCCTGGGGGCGTCACTACGGGAACGCCACGTGCAGTGAGCTCCTCAGTAAATGCCTCAACAAAAATAGGAGTCTGACTAATCACATCAAAGTCGAGAGTCTCCTCAAGACCAACTGACATAGCTTCCATTTCGCGAACTGACATTCCTCCGTAGGTAAGAAAGCCCTCGTACAAAGGAATTAGGGAGCGCATCTTTGTAAATAGTGTATCGTCACTTGTCAGAATTCCACCACCGCGCGCAAAGCCTAGTTTGCGTCCAGAGAAGTAGGTGATATCCATGAGTCTGCCCATTTCGCGAGTGACATCACGCAGGTCAGCGTCAGCAAATTCTGCTTCACGCACTTTATTGAAGTACAGGTTATCTGCCAAAAGACTTGCGTCAAATACAGTGGTGATGTTTGCATCGCGGCAAATTTTGGCTACTTCTCGCATATTTTGCAATGAGATTGGTTGTCCACCAATAAGATTGGTTCCAGCCTCTAGGCGAACAAAGGCGATGTTGTCAGCACCCAGTCGATTAATTGCCTCATTTAGCTTGTCGATGTCCATGTTGCCCTTGAAGGGGTGGTCGCTGGTGATGCTAAGACCCTCATCAATGATAATTTCTTCAACTTTGCCACCACGCAAGGTAATATGTGCTTTCGACGTAGTGAAGTGATAGTTCATTAGTACGGTTGAATCAGGCTGTACTAAAATTTCTGAAATGATACTTTCGCAGGCACGCCCTTGGTGAGCCGGCAAGAAGTGTGTCACATCAAACATGTCTTGTAACGTTGCCTCTAGGCGGTAGAATGTCTCTGAGCCCGCGTAGCTGTCATCTGCCTGAAACATCGCAGCATACTGATTGTCGCTCATGGCGTTAACACCACTGTCAGTCAACATATCTAGGTAGACATCGCGGTTTTTTAACAGGAAGGTGTTGAAGCCCGCTCCTTGCATTGCATCCAAACGATCCTCAATAGGATGCAGATTAACCTTTTGCACCATGCGCACTTTGTGCATCTCGAGGGGGATAGATTCTCCCGATAGGAACTTTACTTTCGTCATGCTGGTACTTCCTTTCTTAGGCCATTTTGACCTGTCGCTTTCTTGTCCAAAAACGAAAAAACGTCCTTGAACAAGCCTGAACTTGCCCAGGGACGAGAAAGGTTCCCGCGGTACCACCCTGATTGCGACCAGTAACGCAGGTCGCCGCTTCGTTTGGGGTCAAGCAACCCCGTACCCAATAACGGTGGGCTTCCGAATGCACCTATTGCGGGCAAGCTCTTCTTGTGGAGGAGTCTGACCATTTCAGCACATCAGCTCAAGAGTGTATATTGCATGTCCGCTTGCACCTGCTTGCACCAACCGCAGTATCTCTCCTTGCTGACTAGGCTTCGCCTGCTCAGCATGCAAGGGTAAGACATCTTTCTCTCTGTCATCGCCTTTAGTTGCTCAGTATCCTACTACGAGAAATAAGTGACTGTCAAGCAATTATCAGATTTCATCTTTGAAGACATCAGCAAGAGGCAAATTCCTGCCATACAAAAAAATTTCATAAATATTTGAAAAATCACTTGAACGTTACGTTAGGTAATACAATATTCTAATATTAGCAAGCTTACGTAACATAGCACATTTAGTGCTATTTTTCCCTCGCGGGGCTCGACTCGTAAAACACATAGCTGATTGGCTGGGGTGGGAGGAGTCGAACCCCCACATACGGCACCAGAAACCGCTGTCCTACCATTAGACGACACCCCAACATGCATAGACCTGCTCGGTTGAGCAGGTCTAATGGTAGAGATTTGGCCTGATTGTGTCAACTAGGCATTCAGTACTGCAAAGAGGCGCTGCAATGTGCGTTTTTTGCCAAGGAGAGCTATGGATTCGAACAGGGGAGGACTAACCAGCGAGCCCGATATTGTTGCTCGAAGTGCCTGAAATACCACACGTGGCTTGAGGTCTAGCTGAACTGGCAAATCCTTGAGTGCTGCTTCAATGTTTTCCAGATTGAAGTCGTCGAGATTTTCCAGCGCATTTTGCACTGCAATAAGTATAGTTCGTACTGTTTCTGGATCTTTGTCCAGTGCCTTAGAGCGGGCTTTTTCATCGATTTCGATGTCATCGAGAAAGAGGAAGTGAGCTAAGGGTACTACTTCTGTCATTAACTTGATACGTTCTGAAATCAGCGGCGCAAGCTCCAGATACCACTCTGGACGTGATTCATAATCCTCTTGAGTAGTTAAATCTGCATTAATTAGCCAGGGTAGCATTGCCTGGGTGAAATTGTCTGCAGACATTTCTTGAATGTAAACGCTATTGACGTGTTCAAGTTTTGCCATGTCAAAGCGTGCAGGATTTTTTGATACTCGCTCAAGACTGAATTCGGATTTGAGAGTTTCTGGACTGATGATAGTTGTTTCTGCATCAAGCGACCAGCCGAGCAGAGCCAGTCCATTCAATAGGGCATCTGGCAAAAAACCAAGCGTAGCATATTCTTCGACACCTACTGCTCCGTGACGCTTTGAAAGCTTTTTACCGTCACTGCCATAAATCATGGATAGATGAGCAAATTCTGGTACCGATTCTGGTCCTGCAAGTGCCTCGAATATGAGGATTTGCTTTGGCGTGTTTGACAGGTGGTCATCACCGCGAATAAGGTGTGTAATTCCCATATCCAGGTCATCTACGGTGTTTGCAAAGTTGTAGAGTGGCGTACCATCTGTGCGTGCAAGAACGAGATCATCGATTGCCTCTATAGGAAATTCGATTTTGCCTCTGACTAGATCGTTGACGATTACTGACGTGCGGTCTTTAGGGACGCGCAGGCGCCAAACAAAGGACTCTTCATTATCTGCACGACTTTGCGAGATCACAGAATCAATGTCGCGACACGTGCGATCATAGCCAGGATTACCACCTACTTTACGTGCAGCGTCACGTTTTGTGGTGAGTTCCTCTGCGGTGCAAAAACAGCGGTAGCAGGCACCAGAGCTGATCATTTTGTCAAGAGCTTTGCGATAGCTGTCAGCGCGTTGTGTTTGATAGTAGGGACCGTAATCACCCGTAATGTTTCCGTCAGCCTGCGGACCCTCATCCCAGTCAATGCCTAACCAGCTGAGGGCTTCAAGAATTTGTGCAACATTTTCTGGCGTTGAGCGCTTTTTGTCAGTGTCATCAATGCGCAGGATAAAATCACCACCATGTTTGCGTGCAAATGCCCAGTTGTAAATCGCAGTACGCGCACCACCCAAATGTAATGTTCCCGTAGGGGAGGGTGCAAAGCGCACACGGACAGGCTTGTCTGCCAATGCTGGTGTGTCTGCGGATTGGGTATTTGTATCTGACATGGACATGCTCCTCCTGCTGATTTTCAGTATCGTTGCCAGCAACAAGAATAGCATTAATCATGGTATATTTGATAGGTTGATTTAAGAGTTGAGAGGACTATGAATGTCGAAGAATATTGCTGATGGTGCGTCGAGTTTCCTGTTTACTTCTGAGAGCGTAACTGAAGGCCATCCTGACAAAATTTGTGACCAGATTTCTGATGCTTTGCTTGATGAATTAATCCGCGTCGAAATGCGTCTTGAAGACGAGGGACGTGGCGACTTAAGCAGCATGCGCAGTGCATGCGAGACCTTTGTGACAACAGGCTTAGTTGTTGTGGGAGGCGAGATTCGCACCAATGGATATGTGGATGTCGATAGTGTAGTGCGCGGCGTCATTGCTGATATTGGTTATACGCATAGTGACTTTGGCTTTGATGCAGCAACCTGTGGTGTAATTAACGCGATTCACAATCAAAGTCCCGATATTGCACAGGGCGTTGATCAAAGCTTTGAAGCACAGCGTGGTGATGTCGACCCTCTTGACCTGATTGGTGCAGGAGATCAAGGTATGATGTTTGGCTATGCTTGCAATGAGACTTCATCGCTGATGCCGATGCCTGTGTACTTGGCCCATCGTTTGGCCGAACGACTAACGAAAGTACGCAAGTCGGGCGAAATCGACTACCTGCGTCCTGACGGTAAGACGCAAGTATCGGTTCGCTATGCAGATGGTAAACCTGTGGCAGTTGAAAAAATTCTAATCTCAAGTCAGCATGCTGATGGTATTGACATTGAGGGTCAAATGCGCAGCGACCTGATTGAGAAGGTTATTCGTCCCGTATTTGAGCAGGAGTCGCTCGCATTCGAAGGCGCAGAAATATATATTAATCCTACTGGTCGCTTTGTGATTGGTGGTCCGATGGGAGATTCTGGTCTAACGGGACGCAAAATTATCGTTGACACCTATGGCGGTACCGGTCGTCACGGTGGAGGAGCATTCAGTGGCAAGGATTGCACTAAGGTTGATCGTAGTGGTGCCTACGCTGCGCGATGGGTGGCGAAAAATGTTGTCGCCGCCGGTTTGGCCGACCGCGCAGAAGTACAGATTGCTTATGCTATTGGTGTTGCGAAACCCTTCAGCATTATGGTCGATACTTTTGGAACTGAAAAGGTTAATCGCGACTTGATTGAAAAGGCGATTTTAGAAGTATTTGATTTGCGTCCAGGTGCGATCTTGCGTGACCTTGATTTACTGCGTCCCATTTATCGCAAGACAGCTGCCTATGGTCACTTTGGGCGTGATGATGCTGATTTCACTTGGGAACAGACTAATCGTGTAGATGAATTGCGAACTGCTGTAGGGCTGTAACACTTATCATGAATTCTTTAGCCTCTATTGAATTTAAGGCTGTTATTTTTGATATGGACGGTGTGATTTTTAACACCGAAGTGATTGCGCGTCGAGCGTGGCGCACAGTATTTGAAAAATATGGCTTTGAGTTCACTGATAAGACCTACAAGAAGGTTATCGGACGAACCATGGAAGCAGCTTTTCAGATCCTGATTGATGAATATGGTCCAGAGCTGCCTATGGATGAAATGTCGGTAAAGCAAGATGTTCTGTGGCAAGAGGCGACACAAGGTAGCATCGAGCAGAAACCGTGTGTTGCAGAAATTCTTAACTATCTGCAACAACAGGGCATTCCCTGTGCTGTTGGATCATCAACCTATCATGATGAAGTTGAAGAGCGATTGCGCGTGAATGGTCTACGTGATTATTTCAAGGCAGTAGTCGGTGGCGACTACGTGCCAAATGCAAAGCCAGCACCCGATATATTTTTGAAATGTGCAGAGTATTTAAAGA
This sequence comes from Coriobacteriia bacterium, assembly GCA_009785795.1. Taxonomy (GTDB): domain Bacteria; phylum Actinomycetota; class Coriobacteriia; order WRKU01; family WQUG01; genus WQVN01. The sequence continues at coordinate 15,513 of WQVN01000008.1, read as the reverse complement.
TGCGTCCAAATCAATGTCTGGTTATTGAAGATTCTGTTAATGGCATACGTGCTGCGAATGCGGCAGGCATGCAGACGATGATGATTCCCGACCTGATACCCGCAGGAGAAGTTGACAATGACTTAGATTTTACTGTCTGCGCATCTCTGTGCGAACTTAAAGAGTTGTTTGTTGCAGCAGATAAAAAGAGGTCTGACACTGAAAAGGGACATCTTTTTGGTGCTTCAGTAGGCATGGTTGTAAGTGACCTACTAAATGCTGCTGGCGACGCAGTGTAGTAGGTCGCACACTGTTACAAATGAGTGGGGTAGCACAGATAGTAATAAGTCTTGCCACTCGTGCAATTGATGCACCCTTTGCCTATGTCGTTCCCAATGATATGCAAGTTGAAATAGGCGATGCAGTTATAGTGGAGCTGGGTGCTCAAACGGTGTTAGGCTTTGTTGTTGGCTGGGAGAAAGAAGGTGCCTATGTCGATGCAAAGTCTGGCAAAGTTATCGATTTAAAGCCCATCCTTGCACATATTCCAGGTCCATTCTTTACATCATATTCCTATGAACTTGCGGTGTGGATTGCACGTTACTACGCCGCACCTTTGTCGGAATCTCTAAAGCTCTTCCTACCAATAGGGCTTGCTGTGCGACTAAAGAAGGCACTTTCGAACTATAGTGCTACGGGTGAAGTAAAGATGCCTGTTCGCAGACCACGAAAAACCCACGATGCCACAGATAATACACAGCTTAATGATCTCCACCATAAACCCGAAAAATTAACAGAAGGCCAGAGAGAGGCTCTCACCGCAGTCATTCAAGATTCTGCTCCGAGAAACACTTCCAGCAAGCCCATTGTTCTAGAGGGGGTTACCGGTTCTGGCAAAACAGAAGTCTATCTGCAAGCTATTGAAGCAGTACGACAGATAGGCAAGACTGCAATAATGCTAGTTCCAGAAATCTCTCTAACTCCACAGACTGTGGGACGCATTCGTTCGCGCTTTGGCGATGATGTGGCAGTGCTTCACTCGGGCCTTTCAGATGGTGAGCGTTACACGCAATGGGAAAAAGCACGAACTGGTGACTGTGGAGTAGTGATAGGTGCACGCTCAGCATTGTTTGCACCATTGTCCAATCTGGGATTAGTTATAGTCGACGAAGAACATGATTCTTCATATAAACAAAATAACTCACCGCGTTACCACGCACGTGAAGTAGCAGAAAAGCTGTGCGAGCTCACCGGTGCTCTGCTTGTTTTGGGATCAGCCACTCCCAGCATGGAAGCCCTACATGCAGCAGAAATAGGGGCGTATCGCATGGTCAAGCTTCCTGAGCGAGTGAACAAGCATCCTTTGCCGCAAGTTACACTTGTTGACCTAAGGCGTGAATTTACAGAGGGCAATCGCTCGATGTTTTCGCGCAAACTGTTGGACGCACTTAGCCAGGTTCGCGAACGCAATGAAAAGGCAATTCTCTTGATGAATCGTCGTGGTTTTGCCAATTTTTTACTATGTCGCGAATGTTCTTACGTGCCAGGCTGTGAATCTTGCTCGACATCACTGACCTATCACCAGACGCAGCATCACTTACGCTGCCATCAATGCAATTGCATTAAACCTGTTCCTGATCAATGTCCGGAATGTCAAAGCCCCTATCTGCGTCAATTTGGCGGGGGAGTACAGCGGGTTGCTTCAGACTTTCGCGATTATTTCGAGGACTGGCCATTGGTGCGCATGGATGCAGATACTACCGCAGAAAAAGGTGCGCATGGACGTCTACTAGAGGAATTTGCCCAACATCCATCAGCCGTTTTGCTGGGTACGCAAATGGTGGCAAAAGGTCATGATTTTCCTGACGTAACATTAGTGGGAGTCATCAATGCTGATGTAACGCTGAACTTGCCAGACTTTCGTGCGGCGGAACGTGGCTACCAATTGCTTGAGCAAGTAGCAGGACGCGCAGGACGCGCAGAGCTGCCTGGCGAGGTGATTGTGCAGACCTACAGTCCAGAAAATCCTGCTTGTCGTGCCGTGGCAGCGCATGATAGCGAGATATTGCTCGAAAATGAACGTATAATGCGCAAGAGTTTTGGTTATCCGCCTTATGGCAGCCTATGCAATATTGTAATTAGCAGCAGCACCGAGGAAAAGGTTGAGAGGTTTTCTGCACGACTACAAGATGTTCTGCGCAAAAGTGATGATTTGCGCAGTGTTGGTGCAACTCTGCTGGGTCCCGCACCTTGCATCTTGTCAAAGAAATCACGACAATACAGACATCATATCTTGCTAAAGGCTTCAGCTGATACAGAGCTGGGTCCAATGATTCAAGATGTGCTTAAAGAGCTTTCAAAGCCCGCAGACGTCAAACTAAGTGTTGACGTAAATCCTACCGATACGTTCTAATAGTTGCAGCGAATCGAAGGGATGGGAATGTCCAGCATTAATCATACACATATCGTGCGCTGTGATGGCTGTGGAGCAACTGGTCATGCGGGCACTCAGTGCAAATTTTGCAGGGGCTTGTTAAAGTCAGATCAGCCAACTGTTGTGCAAGAGCAAATTCCTATAGAAAGCACTAAAGAAGAGGACGGGGATGACGAGAATGGCTGTGCAACAATTTGTGGCTGCCTAATCGTTTTCTGCCTGATTTTTCTATGCAGCACTGTTGCAACCTTCTTGGGCATTGCGTAGAGAAACTATCTATCCCACATGCCATGTTTTATCTCTGGCTGATATTATGTCTTTTTCGTATATGGCAAAAAAGACATAATATATATTATCCGACATTTATATAACAGTATCCAGTCTAGCGTCCACCTGGAGGTCTTACCAATGCTAGTTCTGCACGTACGGCAAAATGACTGTATCCATCCGTGTAATTACATGTTGCAAGGGTTATGATGTGAGGATCTCTGTCTATCTGGTGCTCCAAATTTGATTGAGTCATAAATGACTCTACAAACTCATACATGCGTGTATCGCGTGGCGTATAGATTATAATGGGCGGATAACCACCCTCAGGCTCGTCATCCTCTAAAAAGAAGTCATGTAAGGTGCCAAACATGGTGCCATCTAATTGGTGATGTCCAAAGACAAAGGTATCTTCATCACTGAAGTCGTCTGTGGCGCTATAGTCAAGGAAGATTGCACCAGCGATACTGGGACGCGCAAAGGCATCGTGGCGTAAATAGAATTCGTTATTACTGCCCTGCGTAATCGCATAATCGATTTCAGTACCAGGTATATGAATCCATCCTATAATCTCGGGGTTGCGCTCTTGCAATGCCGTGAAATTGATACGACGTGTCTGCCATGGCTCAAGTTCTGGAATATCTTCACTCGGATAATAGGCAATCTCTGCAATCTCTTCGTTTGCCATTTGATCCATGTAGCGATTCCATAAAATCGTACCCAGCTGCCATGCAGATATCACCATCACGGTAAGTGAAACTACCAACAGTGTTATTCGTATTGCTTTTGACATGTATTCGTGTCCTCCAGAGTTAGCACAGCGTACTTTAATCCATTTTACATTCCTGCATATATTATAATATGAGCCTAGTCCTAAAACATCATAGGAGGAAAATGAAAACTCTCTACCCCATGTCAGACACTCCCCTTGTTGGAGTAATTATGGGCAGTCGCTCAGATTTGCCTACCATGCAGGAAGCCATCGACGTCCTCAGTGCCCTGCAGATATCCCATGAGGCACAAGTTGTTTCTGCACATCGTACTCCTGATCTGATGTTTGAATATGCTGAAAATGCTCGAGATCGTGGCATACAGGTTATAATCGCTGGAGCTGGTGGAGCTGCTCATTTGCCTGGCATGACTGCCTCTAAAACTACCCTGCCTGTCATTGGTGTTCCCGTGCAGTCAAAGGCTCTCAATGGCATGGATTCCCTGTTGTCAATTGTGCAAATGCCTGGCGGAATCCCTGTTGCAACTGTTGCCATTGGCAGTGCTGGTGCAAAAAATGCAGGACTGCTTGCAGCATCAATTCTCAGTACATCTATTCCTGAGGTTGCACAACGCCTTGCAGGCTACCGTGCAGATATAACCGCAACCGTTCTCGAAGGTAGTGACCTCAATGACTAAGATAATCCTCCCCCCTGCCACAATTGGAATTATCGGTGGTGGACAACTGGGGCGCATGATGGCAATATCGGCTCGCCAAATGGGCTACAAGATTGCTGTGCTAGAACCTGGTGAAGACTCTCCCCTGGCACAAATTTCTGACATTGAAATTAATGCCGCCTATGACGATGAAGTGGCTCTTGCAGATCTACTTGCAATCTGCGATGTCGTGACTTATGAGTTTGAAAATATCCCTTATGCTGCGGTTCAAGCAGTAGAGAATGTAGGATACATCCCGCAGGGTCATCGCCCTTTGATGATTGCACAAAACCGTCTGCGCGAAAAGGATGCCATTAATGAGGCGGGCTTTAATACTGCTCCTTATGCAGATGTTTCAACCGAAGAGAAGTTCCGTACTGCTATTAGCGAAATAGGCTATCCTGCCGTCTTGAAGACCGTGAGCGGTGGTTATGATGGCAAAGGTCAATGGTCGTTGAAGTCCGACGAAGATCTGCTTCAAGCCTTGGCAGTAGTCAAAGAACATCATTGCATTATCGAGGGTTTTGTGCCTTTCGATAAAGAGGCATCAGTAATTGTTGCCAGAAGTACAACAGGTGAGACTCGCGCCTTCCCCGTTGTCGAGAACGTCCACTTCAATTCAATTTTGCACACCAGTACCTTGCCTGCAAATGTAGATGCAGTTCTTGCCGCAAAGGCACAAGATCTTGCAGAAAATCTAATTGAGCGACTTGATTTGGTTGGTACACTGGCCATTGAGATGTTTGTAGTTGGCAGTGAGCTGCTTGTCAATGAACTTGCTCCTCGACCACACAATTCAGGTCATTTAACTATAGACTGCTGCAATGTCTCACAATTTGAACAACACATTCGCGCAGTGTGCGGTCTACCTTTAATTGAGCCAGAAATATTGCAACCTGCAACCATGGTCAACTTGTTGGGACAACACGTAGACTACGCCATGGAAATGTGGCAAACATCAGCCTACGCGGATGGCTATCTGCACATGTATGGCAAAGAAGAGAACAAGCGTGACCGAAAAGTTGGTCATTTAACTTTCTTAGAGAAGGATGCAACTGCGCTGAAAGCTAAAGTTGCAGCATTTCTCACTAATTTTCCGAAGTAGTCTTTGCTGAGGGTTCTTCTGTAACCTCTTCAGCATCGAAAGCTTCAAAGCTGGTTTCAACCGATAGCCCATAGCGATGTGCGGGCCTGCGCAAGGTCTCGCGTGCCTTTGCGCGATAAGTCATCACATCATCTAATTCATTCACGTCTATTGTGATTAGATTTTCAGACATTGAGTCATCTTCTGCATACTTTATTGCCTCTCGTGCGGTAGGCAATACCACTTCCTCGGCATCCTCTAATGTTGCATTAATTACTGCAAGTAATAAGTAGAAAAAATCCCCTACGTCGCGACCTGCTTTTAGAACTGACCTGGGAAGGGCAACACTGTCTGCAAAAGGCAACAGCAATATGAGTCGATCACGCAACTCTTGCATTGCAAGTAATTCTAAAGAACCGTGATTATCAACAATGCGATCAACTTCAATATCAATCTCGTTAAAGACTTCAACTAGTTGTGCCATTTGCAATATGTATAAGGGATTCCTCATGCAACTATTTTATCCCATGTGATACAAAAAGAGGATGCTTGCAAGCATCCTCTTTTGATGTTAAAGACATATAGTGTTTATCGTCTGCGCGGGCGACGTTCTTCCCGATTGCCTTCACGACCACCGCGACGATCATCACGACCTCCCCTGTCACGATTACTGGGTCTGCCTCCCCCGCCTTTGCTGTCGCGGTCTCTGCCAGCACCTCCACCGCTACTGGGTGGCGCATCTGGCTTTTCTAAGCGATCAAGTGAAATCTTGCCACGGTCATCAATTTCCAGAACCTCAACCTTGACCTCATCACCAACTTCAAGCATGTCCTCAACTTTATCAACACGCCCATTGGCAATACGTGAGATATGCAGCAGGCCGTCTTTCCCTGGAAGCAATTCAATAAAAGCTCCAAAAGCCTGAATCGCTACAACACGACCGTCGTAAACTTCACCAACTTCAGGATCTTTTACGATGGCGTTAATGCGACGACATGCTTCTTCGCCACCCAAATCTTTACTGGCAACAAAGATGACGCCATCTTCTTGAATGTCAATTTGTGCGCCCGTTTCTTCTTGAATTGCACGAATGACCTTACCACCACTACCAATAACGTCACGAATCTTGTCAACAGGAATCTTAATGGTGATAATGCGCGGGGCAAATTCTGACATCTCTTCACGCGGCACCTCAATAGCTTCAAGCATTTTGTCCAGAATGTGAGCACGTCCATCTTTTGCTTGATTAATTGCCTTTGTCAAGATTTCGAGCGAGAGACCTTTTGCTTTGTTGTCCATCTGTAGCGCAGTAATGCCGTTGGGTGTACCAGCTACTTTGAAGTCCATGTCACCCAGAAAATCTTCAAGACCCTGAATGTCAGAAAGGATTGCCATGCGCTCACCTTCTTTGATCAGACCCATGGCGATACCAGATACTGGTGCACCAATCGGCACGCCAGCATCCATTAGTGCAAGAGTTGAGCCACATACTGCACCCATCGACGACGAGCCATTTGACTCGAGTACTTCCGACACAATGCGAATAGCATAAGGAAAGGTCTCTTCATCTGGCAGTATTGGCAGAATTGCCTTTTCTGCAAGTGCGCCATGCCCAATGTCACGACGCTTTGGTCCACGCATAAACCCAGTTTCGCCTGTGCTGTATGGTGGGAAGTTGTAATGGTGAATGTAGCGCTTATTTTCCTCTGGATCAATGGTGTCCAGACGCTGTCCTTCTGAAAGCATGCCTAATGCAGCAATTGAGAGTACCTGAGTCTGTCCACGAGTGAATAGGCCGTCACCGTGACTACGTGGCAGAAAGCCTGCAATGCAGTCGACTTGACGAATTTCGTCAGTTCTGCGACCGTCTGCACGTTCGCCCTCATCCAACACCATGGCACGCATAGTTTCTTTCTCGAGTGATTTTAGTGCACCTTTGATGTACTTGCCACTTTCAGCAATTTCTTCCTCGCTAAACAATTCCATTAACTCATCTTTGACAGCAGCAACACTGTCCATGCGAGCATGCTTATCGGGATTGCGCAAAGCTGCGTCCATCTTTGCACGTCCCTCTGCTTCTACACGGGGTGCAATCCATTCAGGCGCAGCATCAATGGCAAATTCAAGTGCTGTTGGTGCAACTGTAGCAATAAAGCGCTCTTGCACTTCGCAGAACTCTGCAATGGCATCTTGTGCAAAGACAAGAGCCTTTAACATGTCTTCTTCACTGACTTCAGCAGCCTCTGCCTCGATCATGTACACTGCATCTTTGGATCCGCCAACAATCAAATCAAGGTCACTACCAGCGGCTTCTTCGAATGTTGGATTAACCATGAATTCGCCATCAGCATCACGACAAATGCGTACACCAGCAAGTGGCCCCTCGAAAGGAATGCCTGCTGCCAACAAGGCAGCACTCGCGCCCATAATTGAAATTACATCAGGTTGATGCACGTGATCAACCGACAATACCGTTGCAATAATCTGTACTTCATTGCGGAATCCATCTGCAAAAGCACTACGGATTGGACGGTCAATCATGCGCGCAGTCAAAGTTGCCTTTTCACTGGAACGACCTTCGCGCTTAATATAGCCGCCAGGAATTTTGCCTGCCGCATACATGCGCTCTTCAAAATCAACGGTCAGCGGAAAAAAGTCAAAGTCTTTTGCCTCTTTACTTGCAGTTGCCGTTACCAATACAACGGTGTCACCTTGGTGTACCAATACGGCACCACCTGCCTGCCTAGCAAGTTGACCTGTTTCCAGAGTATATTCCTTGCCAAACAGTTCAAATGTCTCGACTATCTTAGTCAAAATAAATCTCCTACCTCTTCTACTTCAAGAACAGGCCCCCGCCCATTCCCATTTATAAACAGAAGGGAGCACATCTAATGGACGCGCTCCCTCGTCTTACCATTTTGCTATCCGCGAATGCCTAGCTTTGCAATAAGTTCGCGATACCCTTCGATATCCTTTGCCTTCAGATAGTTCAGCAGTCTTTTACGTTGACCTACCAATTTGAGCAGACCACGACGTGTGTGATGATCGCCCTTGTGCGTCTTGAGATGTTCGGTTAAATCCTTAATGCGTTGTGTCAGCAATGCAATTTGAACTTCTGTTGAGCCCGAATCTTTTGCATCATTTCCGTACTCGGCAATAATTGCTGTTTTGACATCCTTTGTCAAAGGCATAATACACCTACTTTCTGCTTGCTGACAGGGTGCCATTTACACATGGACACACTCATCCAGTCAAGTCATCCACCCCAAACCGAGAATGCCGCTGGTGTTAAGCCAAGCACCCAAGTGAGGGGCAACCAATAAAACAACTTGTCTAGTATACTATAAGTTGTCATTCACGATTGAACACGAGAGGGATTAAGACATGACAAATACAAAGGGGCTTATGAAGGCACCTATCGTGCTGGCAGCATGCGTCCTGTTAAACCTAACCATACAAATTTTATATGTATGGAGCTTGCTCAGAGTTGAGTTACTTGAGCAGTGGAATTGGACATCTATTCAAGCAGGAATGCCCTTCAATTTAGTCTTAGTGTTTTTTGCTACGGGCGCACTTATTGGTGGCAGACTGCAGGACAAATTTGGTCCACGTTGGGTAGCTGCTGCCGGAGGACTGATGGTTGGTTCAGGACTCATAATATCGGGAATTTTGTCTGGAGTATTTACTGGTGGACCTGCGGCCACAGGAGGATATAATTACATTGAAGGCTTGGGCTATATGCCCATACTTGGCAGTCCCATAGGTATCGCGCTTGCCTTTGGCGTACTGACGGGTCTTGGTATTGGCTTTGGCTATGGCAGTGTACTTCCCTGCGGACTTAAGTGGTATCATCCCAGCAAAAAAGGTCTTATTGGAGGCATGGTTCTAGGTGGCTTTGCCCTTGCATCTGTAATTTATGCACCAATCACTGGATGGCTCTTAGGAAGAGCTGGTGGAAGCATCGAGCACACCTTCCTCATTTTGGGTATTGGCGTTGCGACAGTCAGCTTCATTGTCGCGCAGTTCGTAAGAAATCCCCCTGAAGGTTATGTGGCTCCTGAGCCAAAGGATCTTGCCAATGCTGCGGTTACTGAAGCTCCGCTCGACTTTGACTTCAAGCAAATGTTCAAGACGCGCGTCTTTTATTTAATGTTTGCTACCTTTGCCCTCGTCGCATCTATCGGTCTTATGATGATTGGAAATATTGCAAATATAACCAGCGAACAGCTGCTACCTGCTGGCGCAGCAGAAACTACAACGATTGTTGGAATTGGCATTGGCGCTTTCCTTATCAGCTTTGTTGCAGTGGTCAACACTGCAGGCCGTATTGCAGGTGGCAGTCTTTCAGATAGAATCGGACGTACGAACACCTTGCTAATCGCAATAGTATTGCAGATGGCTACCATGCTTGCCTTTATCACCTTTAATAGTGTTCCACTGCTAATCTTAGGATTTGCCTTAGTTGGAACATGCTTTGGAGTATTTTTGACCATGTTCCCCGCGTTAACAGGTGATCAGTTTGGACTGAAGAATTATGGGTTTAACTACGGAATCATGTACATGGCATACGGCGTTGCCGGTCTGCTTGCACCAAATATTGCTGACATACTCTTTGGAATTCAAGGAGACTTCTTTATTACCTATATGGTATGTGCGGCAATGATGGTTGTAGCCATTGGACTAACTTTACTGCTAAAGAAAGCTCTCAAAGATAGAGATGTCGAACTTGCAGAAATGCGTGCTGCTGGCAAGTCATAGAGACCAGTACAGCCATAAGGCACGAATAGAGGTGAGTGATCCTGTGACCACTCACCTCTATCAATTTACCGTGTTGTTGTGCACAATCTGCAATACAGATAATTAGCAAGCACGAACTACCTGTTGCTGTCGACCCTTACAAGCGCTTCACCCAAATCATTAAGGGAAATTGTTGGGTTCATGGCACCACTACCCCATCGTTCTGCTGCAACAGGCAACATGAGATTCTTTCGTTGTCCACTTGTCAGGATAACTTCAATCTGAGCATCAATTGTATTGTCTGTGCCAGACCATTGATCCCACGAATTATTGAGTCTGCCCAAATTGCCCCATGTAGGTTGAATGCGCATATCATCAAGTAGTTCTACCACCTGGTTGTTAACTTCAGGATCGGTAATGCGAACTCTGTCATCACGAAGTCTCTGTAGGGCTTGCATTTCTGTCGTATTGCCATGCGTGATAAAGTCCCATCCCCATGCAGGATTTCGTGCGTTGACCACTCTAACTGACTGAATCTGCTCTGGTTTGGGCGAAAAGGTTGACTCGGACAACGCGACACCCCAAATTAGGGTAACAAGCAAAATCATAATTAAGCTAGCTATTCCCACAGCAGGAATTGCATAGAGCAGATTTTTCCAAGCCTTGGTACTGATCAGGTCAAAGGCGCAGACCAGGATAATCGAGATAATCAGTGTCACCATAAGACCTGAAATGAAATCTGCAATATGAAAGAACATGAAGTCTTGCATGAAGAACACTAATAATGGTAAAAACGCAATTGAAATACGATACATCCACTGCATCCATTGATTCGGTGCACTATTTCCTGCCATTTCACTGCGTCGTCTCACAAAGAATATTCCAGCGCAAAGTAGCAATACCAGTGCCACAACTGCAGTAAATCCAGCATTAAGGAGCATTTCTTGAAGCCATCTGCCTCCTTCGCGCCCTATAGTGTCAAGAATGGACCACATGTCAAAGGTGTAATAGGTATTACTTAGCTGCAAACCAAAAAGGCCAACACCACTCGGAGCAAGTGTCGGAACGCTATCTGCAACAGCATTTCTCAAAAACTCGCTCAGTAGTGGCGGAATAGCAATAATAACTACAGCCAGTGACAGATTAGTAAAGCGCGTACCACTCACACTGGCAACAAGTGCTGCCACTGCAACGGCAAATGACAATGCTGGAATCAGCAGCAATAATAATGGTCCAACCTCAGAAAATACGCGTGGAGCACCAAGCAGTGCATAAATTGTTGCAGGTATTAGGACAGCAAGCACTACTGTTACGAGCAGCCAGGTCAACACCGCCTTTACAAAGCTCAAAAACAATGCCTGTCGCGTAACAGGCAACGAATGATAGAAGTCAGATTTTTTGCGACTGTTCAAAAAGCCAAATAGTGCAAAGGTCAAGATAAAAGGAGCAATCCATACGTACAGGTACAAAAGTACTGAAAAATCAATCATACTTGCATCGCGTGCGAAATTTCGCCCATGCCAAGACCATGCTGTTGCGTCAAGAATCGGAAGTACGGCCATAAATATTAGCAGCGCACCACTGGTCAGAAAGCCCATCAATCGCAGCTGCGATAAAGCCTCTCTGTACAACTTCCAAGAAAACACAGAATCAAAAAGCTGCTTCATGCTACGGTCACCTCCTGCATTCCCTCTTGTGTTTCGGCTCTTGCTTGTACGCTCTGTTGCGCATAGAGCGTTGCAAGCGCATCGTCAAAAGTATAGCCAACCTGATTTAAGCGTTCGACAAACAGCGCTTCCAAGCCATTTGGTGCCTGCTCAATCAATGCTGTTTTTGTGCTTTCTAAAACCAGCGTACCTCTATGTAGTAGTGCAAGCCAATCGCAGGTGTCTTCAAGTTCGCGCAAACTATGAGACGAGATGACGATTGTCGTTTCTCGTGCAACAACATCATGCACAAGAATCCTGCGCACAACATCACGCATTAAAGGATCCAGTCCGTCAAATGCTTCATCTAGTAGCAAGTAGCGCGGCTTTGCTGCCAGTGCCAAAATAATAGCTGCCTGACGCTTCATTCCTTTTGAGAAGGTTCGAATAGGCTTTGTTGGATTCAACTGAAATAATTGAACCAATGCATTGAAGTGATCAAGAGAAAAATGTGGAAAGCTGCGATGGTACAGTGCAGCCATACGTTGCAATGTTGCCTGTGGTAAAAAGTACAGTTCGTCTGGTACCAAAACTATCTGTTCTTTTGCTTGGACGCATTCGTAAATATCAACACCGTTTAAGGTTGCACGCCCATTGTCGGGTCGATAAATGCCTGCAAGCAGGCGCAAAAAGGTTGACTTTCCTGCACCATTACTTCCGACAACTCCATAAATGGCTCCTGTCGGGACGGTACAGTTCAATTCATTAAGAGCTGTAGATCCATCAAAGGTCTTACTCAAGTTCATTGCTTGTAGCATTGGCGCTCCTTACTGGCAATTGTCTAATGAGCTAGCATACCTGTCTATCAAGTATCCAGCATCGCAATTGCCAACACCTTGTTTTCGAGTAAATATTTGCTATTCTGTTATCTTAGAGTGTGCCTAGCATGCATTAGACAGAGAGGGAGCAAATTCGTTTGGACGCAGTAGAACTTATCCATATAATTGGGATAACCCTTGTAGTTTGCATATCGAGTACCGCGATTGCATCTGCCCTTGCTGCTCCCCTCTCTTTACTGCTGGGTATGGGTGATGGTCGACAGGTAAAAGCATTGCGTACCGTTGTGACTGCGCTCAGCAATATTCCGCCTGTTGTTGCAGGGCTACTTGTATTTATGCTTACCAATTCTGATGGTCCACTGGGATGGCTGGGAATAGGATTTAGCATTACTGCAATGGTTGTGGCACAAGTCATGGTAATAACTCCTCTGATGGCTTCAATTCTCTTTCCTGCCTTTCTTGAAATGCGCGGGGATTTCCTAGAAACATGTAAGGGCATTCCCTTGCGAACAGTAAAAATATATACATTGCTCTTTCGCGAATGCAAGTACCTATGCCTATCTGCAGTTCTAATTGGATTTGGCAGGGCAATGGCAGAAGTTGCCGCAGTAAGTCTTGCAGGTGGCGACATCAAGGGACAAACTCGCGTACTTACTACTGCCATCATGACAACAACACATCAGGGTGAGTTTACGCAGGCGTTTGTCATGGCTGGCATACTGATTGCAATAGTTCTTTTTGCTAACATTCTCGCAAGCCGCGTAAAGGAAAAAGGCTAATGCAGATAACAGATTTACAAAAACAGTTTGATGGAAAAATCGTAACTGATATACCATCACTTGCTATTGAGCTTGGTGCAAGCTATGTGTTGTGGGGAGCAAACGGAACAGGAAAATCAACCTTTTTGCGCCTGCTCGCAGGTATTTTGACTTCTGACTCAGGAACAATTGAAGATCCGCTTTCAATTAGCTACCAACCACAACATCCTTACATCTTCAAGATGAGTTGCTTGCAAAATGTCATGCTGGGATTGCATGAAGATCGAGAAAATGATGCTTGCGAAATGCTTGACTGTTTGGGACTGGCAGGACAAATCAATGCAAGTGCAACCTCCCTTTCCGGTGGACAACTACAGCGAATGTTTCTTGCACGCAGCTTGCTTGGCAATAGCGAGTTGCTGTTGCTTGATGAGCCCTTTGCTGCAATTGACTCAGATTGTGCAGATGAAATAGTACGCTTTACTCTTGCACACTGCAAAGAGAAAGGTCGCACTCTTATGGCAGCAGTCAATGCACAAGAACACCGCGACATCCTCGGCGAATACTGTCTGTTCTTTAGTAGTGATGGGCAGGTGCAGCTTCACACAAGCAAATAACATAGACGCATTTTCGCCCTCTGCTCCCTCATTTGTGTTGGGTACGGCGGGTCATATCGATCATGGCAAATCAACCCTTGTTCGCTATCTGACTGGCGTTGATCCTGACCGACTTGCAGAAGAAAAGCGGCGTGGTATTACTATCGAGCTAGGATTTGCCCAGTTAGTCCTACCCAATGGCACGCAGCTAGGTGTTGTAGATGTTCCAGGACACGAGCGTTTTGTGCGCCACATGGTTGAAGGAGCAACAGGAATTGATGTAGCACTACTGGTGGTAGCTGCAGATGATGGAGTTATGGTCCAGACACGTGAACATGTCTCAATCCTTGAACTGCTAGGCATACGTCACTTAGTAGTTGCCGTCAGCAAAGTGGATTTGACTGGTGCCGATTTGGCAGAACTTGCTGTTTTGGACGTCGCCGAATTACTCCACGACACGCCATTTGCAGATGCAGAAATTGTGCCAGTTTCTGGCAGCACCGGACAAGGTGTGCCAGAACTACTTGCAGCTATCGAGCGCGCTGTTAGTGGTATCGACAAAAAGGCATTGGATGCAGCAGTACGATTACCTGTTGACCGCGTCTTTTCAATTGAGGGATCTGGCACGATTGTAACGGGCACCTTGTGGGAAGGCTCTATTCAGCGCGATGACATGCTTGAAGTAAACTGTTCAAAATTAAACGCACGAGTGCGCTCCATTCAGGTGCATGGAGTCGAATATTCAAAGGCTCGATGTGGCCAGCGAGTTGCACTGAACCTTGCAGGGATCAAGCGCGAACAGGTGTCACGTGGTGATATTATCGCAAGTCCTGGCACGCTTACTGAAAGTACGCGCTTTAATGCATGGTTGCACTATGTAGGCATACCGCAGAAAGATGCATACTCTGCGGAACAATTCAGATTAAAGGATGGCATGTCTGTCCACATACATCATGCAACACGCGAGACCACAGGACGTGTCAGACTGCTTTATTCAGAGGACATGGACAAACAAGAGCGTCCAAAAATCCTCGAGCGCGGTACGGCAGCTTTTGTTCAAATTCGATTGGATAATGCACTGCCCGTATCGGTAAATGACCACTTCATTGTGCGCAGTATCTCTCCTGCTTTTACTATCGCCGGAGGAACAGTGCTTGAGTGCGAGGCTGATGCCAGTCCACGCGTTAAGCTTAGTCCTGCAAAACTGCGATTTCTCAAATTGTTACGTGACAAATCTTACAATCAGGCTATAGATGCCCTGTTCGAGCTAAGTGCTCTCCCCTACAATTCAGAGCAGATTGCACAATCATTGCATGTGCCAAAGAGGCAGGTTGCAGCAATCCTTAATCAGGCATCGGGCCTTGTTCGCTTTAAGAGCGACATAGAGAGTTTCTACCTGTCACACACTGCGCTCAACAAGCTCAAAGACCGCATTCTGTCCAAGCTACTAGACTACCATCAAGCAAATCCACAGGCTCTCGATATAAGCGTTGGTGCTTTGCAAGACTTGTTGTGGAAATCAAGCAGTGCTCAAGTTTTCACCTGGAACGATTCACGCTTTGAAGCAATTCTTGAACAAATGCATGATGCAGAAATCATTGTTTTTCGTAATGGACGTGTGCAGCATCCAGAATCTGCGTCGGCAGTTCAAGCAGCTCAGGAGGAACTTGCTGCTGCCCTACTGCATCGCATTAACAGTCAAAATCTTGCAGTGGAAAACATGCAAGAACTAGCAGATAGTCTGGGCT
>WQVN01000007.1 GCA_009785795.1 Coriobacteriia bacterium | reverse complement strand
TGGCAACTGCAGTGATGGTAGATCGATCTGTTGGTGCTGTTGTTGACCAAATAGCAGCGTTTGCTAAATTTGCATGTGCCGCATTTCCTTGTGGATTAAGTCCAGACACTGTCGAGTAGTAGACAACTGGCTGAATGTTAAGCATTCTGGGGTGACTCACATCGACGCTTTCAAGTATGCCGCGCCAATAATTGCTGCCATCGTGTGCGTTTTCTAGCACATCATAAATAACGATATTGCTTGCTTGCCCACCTGTGGGACTCAAGGAATAAGCTAATCTATAGCTATAGGTAGACCCAGGTCGCACGCTTGTATCCATGCCATAACTTGTATCAGTTGACGCTCGCACTGTTTTACTAAAGCCTACATGCTGTGCCGCCACGGGCAACACAGTGTGGTTAAATCCTGCCGATCGCGTATTTCGCTCATTTTGATTAAGCATATCTGTATTTGGAAAATTTTGCATAAACAGTCGCTCTGCCTCGGTAAGCACAGTAGCTGTATTGTTGCTATTTGAATGTGGCTGACCGCCCGACTGAATTAAGGGTCCTTGAAATGCGCCATTTCGCGACTGATAACTTGCTATATTTCTCAGCGATGTGCCAAACAATGTAGCACTATCCCATGAATAGAACACATTGAAATCTACGGTAAAGCCTGTGCCTGACAACAATGGCGTCGTAACGGTCATCAAATTCTGAGATGCGTCAGCTTGCCGGAAATTTGTTCCCTCGGCAGCGCTCACATGTATTTCAACTAGAGTCCGCCCACTGTTTTGCCAATTTTCTGTAAGAACAAGCACGCTATCAACGGTAGCGCCAAGGGCATTGCGTGCAACAATGCTTGAAGGATCAATCAATGTCCCCGAGGGCAGCAAATCATAGAAAACTGCTGATGTCTGCTCTGTTAGAAGCTGCGCATATACGGTTGGGGGAAATGGAACTGAATGACCAGCACTAAAACTATTTCCTTGGGCACGAGCACTGCCCCATATTCGGTACGGTATGATGATTCGCGCATTTTCTGCATCATGAGTAGTAGCACCACGAAGTCCCTTCTGCATATCAGAAGTATAATTCACTCTGCCTACGCGCATAAAGTCAGATGCACGCATTACTAGATCGCCAAATGTTTCACGATCCCTGTCTTCGAAATCTCGCCATGCAGTGCCAGCATAACTGTCTACGGTATTTACAATTGCGCCTGTGTGATCTGTGACAATCATGGCACTAAAATTTCTTACGTCAACAAAATCCCAGCCGTCAATTATGTCAAGAACATTAGGGGTCGCATTTAAGCGTATGCGATATGCCAAAGTAAATTCCACTGCAAAAGTACCATCCACATGCACTGCTTTTACCTGACTGACTCCCTCATTAGGAAGGGTAAACCACGCGCTACCTACATCTGCTGCAGGATTCCAAGTGCTCAGATGCTGCCATCCAGACGCTGCTGACGTTTTATAGTACAAGCGAATTCCACTAGGCGCTCTTTGTGCATTTGGAACACGGCGTGCACCTAAGAAGTCGCCCGCGCTACTCTGCACAGCTTCCAGTTCCCTTAAGTAGTGAATTCTTACCTGTGTGAAGGTGTAATCTTCTGGTTCTAATTGGTGCAATTCCAAGGTCGGTCCAAATGATGTTGTGGCTCCTGTCCCCAGATACACATGGTCATCAATGAGTGTTGTTGTAAAGGGTTGCGTTGCTTCCAGCGAAGCTTCGTATCCTCGCGCACTTCCAATAATTGTTTGATATATTCGAGGAATAGGAGCATCAAAGCCGTGATTTGGCCAATTTCCAGCACCGCTTTCAAGATTATTTGGCATAACAAGGGTGTCATAACCTGCCTCGAGAATAGTGAGAACAGGACTCCAGACCGTCGTCGGTGAAAAGCCCATAATCTTTGAATGATTAAACAAGTCTCCCTCATATTCAAGCGTGTGAAAAGTGTATTCTCTTTCCAATTCTTGAATGATGCGCGGATTTGCCACTGCATCGCGAACATAGTCTGCAGGAGTAATTTCTAACTGTGCTGTATTTGTAACAACTTGTTCTGATGCTCCTGTGCGAGGATAGGCAACAATCAGTGATTGATTGCGCGCGGTAAATGCAGCGTTGGCTCCTGGTGCAGCAGGCACGGTATAATTCCACGTTCTGGCTGCTTCAGCATTAAAGCTTGCCGTCGTGCCACGCGTAAAGGAAGTTGGCGGTGTGTTTGATACACCATTACTTAATGGACCCCACGCAACTACTTCACCACCATCAAGAGGTGATTCAATCAACCGCAAAACTGCAGGCTGCGTTGTTCGAGTGTCAAATCTCCAGTGCAGCGAATACTGGACAAAAAAGAAATCTTCACTATTTACAATGGGTGTTCCCCACATGGGCTGCCATACAGCAAATGAATTTTGTAACAATTTTGCCTGTCCCTGAGCTCCAGGACTTGTCGCAACATCAAAAGGAACTACTCTTGTTGTAAGATCAAAGCTCAAAGAATTGCTCTGCGCAGGCGGTCTGTCGTGCTGTGGCGCAAAGCTCGCTGTCGCACTGAATTCATTGCTAAAGCCATTTGGACTTTGACTGGGCAAATAATGTATTTCAATCTGGATATTTGTATGCAGATCGTCTGCAGAAACAGTCCGATAGTTGTAAATAACAACTTCATTAGTAGCAGTATCTATCCTGTAATTGTAAGGAATGCCAGGTGCAGGAAGCGGAATAAACATGTGCGGCGCAATCATTGCAGGTCCATCAAGCGGGTTTGGCACGTTCCCAACAATTAAATTGCCATTCCTGTCTTCGAAAAGCGCTCTTGGCATCCTGATTTCAAGATCACCTGTCTCGAAAGTTTCATGTCCTTCAAGGGAAAAATTAAGCTGAAAAACAAGTCTCTGTATCAGATTATTCTCAGGATCAAGTTCTAAATGGCTTGAATCTACATTTGGAGTAATCCACTGTAGGCTAATAGGATCTGCGTTGGAACCCAAAGCCTGATCAAGGGAATTCTGCAATTCGCCAACAGTGGCAGTCGCTGCTAAAGGAAGTGCCAAAAGAAGAAAGGCCACTACGGCCAGAATGATTTTTCCTACAGATGATTCTTGCCCAGAAGCGCTGTATTGCATTGACCTTTGTGCGGCACGTATCCGCTTCCTCAAGCAGCTCTTACCTATTGAATTCTGTGATGAGTCATGACCCGCATTATATAAAGCCATATTATTCCTTTGCGAACTAGATCGTTGCAAGCAAGTATTGCAACTAAGCACTGCCAGCAGGGCAATTGTTTGTCTGTAGTCATATATTATACATACGTTTTTACTGCTTGAGGTCACCTGCTCCATTCTGTCAAAGAACGGTAGGGAACGGATTTGCATCACAAACTTTAGCAACAGCGACAGATACTTCTCCCTCTCTCCCTGAGGAGAATCACTCAAATCCCGTACAATGGTAGCAACAAAACAAACTGGAATAGACCGCAACATTAGGACGTACATGTTTCTTAAAAACTACACTTTCAAATATCCGTGGCGAAAGTACCAGGCAAACGTACTAGCAGAACTTGAACGACATATGCATGACGATAAGCTGCACGTAGTGGCAGCTCCTGGTGCGGGCAAGACAGTACTAGGACTTGAAGTCATACGTCGCCTAAACAAAAACGTTCTGATTCTCTCGCCTACACTTACCATCAAAAACCAGTGGGTTGACCGCTTCCTGACCCTATTTGTGCAAGGCAATCCTGCTCCAAGCTTTATCAGCAGCGATATCTATAACCTGGACAGATTCAATGTCGCCACCTATCAAGGATTGCACTTTGCTCATAAGCGCAGGCAAATCGAAGAGACACTTGATAGCTCCGAGGAAGAGGATGAAAACACTCCCACTGTTCATGGAGCAGAAATCGACTACGACCTAATTGCCGAATTGAAGGCACGGGACATAAAAGTTATTGTTCTGGATGAAGCTCATCATTTGCGCCGCGCATGGTGGAACAGCCTTACCGAAGTTCTTGACGGACTTGAAGGAGTACAGACCATTTCACTCACCGCAACGCCTCCCTATGATGTCGATAAGGCCGAATGGGACAGATACGTTAAATTGGCTGGACCAATTGACTGCGAAATTTCAGTTCCCGAATTAGTCGCAACAGGAGACTTGTGCCCTCATCAAGACTTTGTCATCTTTAACAAGCTCTCTCGCGAGGAAGAACGAACAGTCCTCGACATTCAAGAAAGGTTTCAAGATTTTGCTGACACGCTTAAATCCAATCACGACTTCATCGGCATCATTGCAGAAATGCCTGAGCTTGCCCACTACAAACAGCACGAAGAAAAGGTTCTCGAAAATCCCCAATATTACAGCGCCTTACTCGTCTTTCTAAACGATGTTGGCGGCAAGATAAATGGAAGAATTGCCCGTGCTTTAGGCGGCAGAGCTCCCATTCCCCCACAAAGCATGGAATGGCTTGAGCTTATGCTGCAAGGCATCTTGTTTGATGACGATGAACTAATTGAGCGCCATCCAGATGTAATCGAAGCCCTGCGCAAAGACCTCAGGCAAATTGGTGGAATCGAAAGGCGGCGCGTTGTCATTCAGGGCGACAACTCGCTTAAGCGCCTCATGGCAAGCAGTGTCGGCAAGATGGAAAGTATTGTAGAGATTGCACGCCGTGAATATGACTGCCTGCAAGACGATTTAAGCATGGTCATCCTCACCGACTATATCCGCAGGGATGCCCTTGAGCACAAAGATTATAACAAGATAGGCGTTGTGCCCATTTTCAAGCGACTTATCCAGTCAAGGGATTGTCCCAATATTGCAATCCTGACAGGAGGTCTTAAGATAATCCCCACTTCGCTAATTCCCTTTGTCACGGATGCATTGCCCGAATGCGAATTCCGCGACACGCCCTTTGAGGGATACGTTTCAATCCACGCTAGCGACAGACATAGAAGTCAATTAGTGGGAATAATCACGCAGGCGATGATTGAGAAGCGAATCAGCATTATTGTTGGCACCGCAGCATTGCTTGGGCAGGGATGGGACTGTCAGGCAATCAATAGTCTGATTATGGCAAGCTATGTTGGTTCGTTTATGTTGTCGAATCAAATGCGTGGCAGGGCAATCAGGCGCAGCAAAGCCGACCCAAATAAGGTTGCAAATATCTGGCATCTGGTCAGCATAACCAGACACGACTATCAGCGGAGGCTATTTTCGAAACTTGAGCTGAGTGACTACCATACCTTAAAGCGTCGCTTCCAGAGCTTTGTTGGCATCGCATACACTGAGCCTCTTATCCAGAACGGACTTGAGCGTTTGAATCTTGAAATACGTGACGATGAGAAGCTGCTCAGACAACACGAGCAAATCAATCAAAAAATGTATGGACTTGCACAAAATCGCAGCGAGACCCACAGGCGATGGAAAGAGATTTTGGCACTATTTGGTGGCGAAGACATCAAAATAGTAAATAGCATGCAGGGCAATATCAGGTTAGAGGGACGATTCAATACCTTTGCATTTGTTGACTTGCAAAGAATGATTTTTGGCCTTGTGGCTACGGCTGTTGGTGCAATTTTTCTGACTGCGCAATCAGAGGGACAACATGCTGGACTTTTTGTCTGGTCATTGTTGGGTGTTGGATGGCAGCTCTATTTCATTGGCAAGCTGATTGGCCACTTTAATCCTGTTAGGAATATGGACAGAGTAGGTAAAGCTACCTTGGCTGCCCTTCATGATCTAGGTGCAATAAAAACAGCTCCGGAACTCGTGTCCAACCGCACGGAAAAGACTCCTATACAGTTTGACAATCACACCGCCGTTAATGAGCACAGTACCAGCCTGCATGGAGCAACTATGTATGAAAATAACCTATATATCAAATGCATCGAGGAGATATATTCACGTGTTGATAATCCTCGCTATTTGCTTACGATTAAATCGATGATTAGAGCTTCACACTTCAACGTGCCCAACCTGTTTGGCAACAACAGATCAAACGCTGATATATTTCACAAGCACTGGAAGAAGCATGTCGGAAAATCAAAGCTTATTTATACGCGAAATACCGAGGGCAGAAGCGCATTGCTTCGTGCTCGAAGAGGCAGCTTTGACTACAATGAACGCTTCTTTGAGAGAAAGCGTGCGACACGCAGGGATAACTGGAAATAAATTTCCCAGTCCAGTTGTGCAATGCCAACATCATCCAAAGCGACCCGTTATATAATTCTCGGTCCGAATATCACTTGGCTGAGTAAACATCGTATTGGTATCACAGATTTCAATCAGCTCTGCAGGTTCCTCAATGGACTCCCTTAGCAAAAATGCAGTTGTGTCACTAATTCGTGCTGCCTGCTGCATGTTATGTGTCACCATGACAATCGTCATTATTTCTTTGAGCTGCTGAACAGTTTCTTCGATCATGCCCGTTGATATGGGATCAAGTGCGCTACATGGTTCATCCATTAGCAGTACGCCTGGCCTTGTTGCAAGCGCACGTGCAATGCATAGACGTTGTTGCTGTCCGCCTGACAGCTCAAAGGCATGCTTCTTCATGCTATTTTTGACCTCTTCATATAACGCTGCTTTCTTCAGACTGTCAATGACAATCTCGTCCAATTCGTCACGCTTGCGAACACCTTGGGTGCGCGGACCGAAAGCAACGTTATCATAAATGGACAAAGGAAAAGGATTAGGACGTTGGAATACCTGTCCAACATACATGCGCAAAGACACAGCATCAACTGCTTTTGCATTGATGTCCTCACCGTTTAGCGCAATCAGACCTTCGACCTCTACATTATCGATAGCATCATTCATGCGATTGAAGCAGCGTAACAAGGTCGATTTACCACAGCCAGATGGACCAATCAATGCAGTGACCCTACGTGGCTCGATACAAAAACTTACCCCCTGCAGAGCTTTTTCGCTGCCATACGACACTGATACATTTTCTATGTCAAAACGTCCAGACTGGCTGGATTCTTGTCTTTGGGCTGTTACCATTGCAGTTTTCTCCTTTTGTGTGAGCGCCACGTAGCTATTACGGCATTAGTAATGCTCAACATTCCTGTCAGTACTAGTGCTGTTCCCCACACAATGTGAGGCGCTGGTGTTGTTGGCTGTGTCGCCATAATGTATAAGTGGTAAGGCAAGGCCATTGATGGTTGCATGATATCAGTTGCAACAGGTGCAAAAAACGCCACACCCGTAAACAGGATTGGTGCGGTTTCTCCTGCAGCACGTGACAAGCCTAATATGGCACCAGTGATGATGCCTGGCAGTGCGGTTGGTAGCACAATCTTGCCCAATGTCCGTGCACGTGTGCAACCCAATGCCATTGCAGCTTGGCGCTGCTCAGTAGGAATCTGGCGCAAAGCTTCTTCTGTTGCCGTAATCACAACAGGCAAGGTTACACAGGCCAAGGTAAGTCCCATGGCAAGCAATGACTTGCCCAGGCCAAAAGCAAGCGAGAAGGCCGCAAACCCAAACAGTCCATAAACAACTGATGGAACACCTGCCATATTCGCAATCGCCACTCGAAGCATGCGTACAGGCCTACTCTGTTTCGCAATCTCGGCCAGATAAATGCCTGTTGCAATCCCAACAGGCATTGCAAAGGCACTCACCAGTCCTATCAACCACAGTGTTCCCACGATGGCTGGCCAGATGCCGCCGCCCGTCATACGATCTTGCGGCGAATCAAAAATAAATGACCAGGAAATGGATCCAACTCCGCGAATAAACAGGTAGCCCAACAAAAAGGCAACCAATACCATTACCGCAACACAGCAGGTAGCCGTAAAAATACGTACAATTGCCTCTGCCCTACGGGCTCCCTTGCTGTTGTAATCACTAAAAGTAATTGTCGTTTTTTTGCCTGCCTTAGTCATCTGCGCCACTTCTTTCTGCTGCGCTCTAAGATCATATCAGCGGTCAAATTGATAATAAATGTGGCCACAAAAAGCACCAAGCCTAAAGCAAACAGCACTGAGAAGTGAACGCTTCCACGTACAACTTCTCCTGTTTCCTGGGCAATAGTGCCTGTCATGGTACGTGCTGCCTCGAAAGGACTAGTGGGAATAATGCCTGCATTTCCTGCAAGCATCAGCACTACCATCGTCTCGCCAATAGCACGCCCCATGCCCAACATGATGGCAGCAAAAACGCCACTACTTGCGGCAGGCAGCACTACTTTATACGCAGTTTGCCACCTGGTATTACCTAGCGCAAAAGACCCGTGTCGCAATTCATTGGGCACAGAACGCAAGGCGTCTTCTGAAATCGAAATGACGGTCGGCAGACACACAATGCCAACTACCAAGCCCGCGGTAAGACCGATGAGTCCTGAATCGACAGGAAGGTATGTGCGGATAAGCGGAACCAGGACTGCAAGACCTATCAGGCCAAAGACAACTGAAGGAATCGTCACCATGAACTCAATGACAGCTTTTGCAGTTTCACGAAACTTGCTACTAGCAAATTCTGACAGATAGACTGCAGAAAAAACACCAATGGGAACACAGGCAGCTAAGGCAACAATCGTTACCCAAACCGAACCCACCTGTGCAGGCAGAAATCCAAAACGAGCATCAGATGAGGTGGGAAACCAATCGGTGCCTGCGATCATCGACCAGATTCCCACCTCGTCAAATGCTCTTATGGAGCTATGTATCAAAAAGCCAGCGATTCCAATCAGCACAAAAATGGCTGTCCAGCCAAGCATAGTGATAACAACGGTTGCAACAGAATCTAGTGCGCGCGTATTCCGAAAGCGTGCGATCTTTTCTATCAAGCTATTTGAAACAGCGCGCCTAGATTCTTGAATTCCTGTTTGGAATCGTACGGTTTTATTCTTTTTTTGGTTCGCAGGTTTATTCATATTTACGTCAATCTACTAATCACACCTCTAAGGGCTTGAAAAGCTTGAGCAATGCAGCACATTGGCATTGTCTGCATTAGTTGATTGGCACGAAACCTTCCTCTTCGACAATTGCCTGACCTGCTGGTCCTTGAACCCAGTCAAGAAAAGCAGCAGCAAGACCTGTTGGAGCACCATCGCTGTTCATCAACATTCTGCGTGCCAACACATAACTTCCATCACGCACAGCATCAACAGTTCCCACTACTCCATCAACTTCAAGCACAGCAACATCATCGGTAACATAGCCCATGCCCACATAGCCAACAGCGCCTGGATTAGTTTGTACTTCTGTCACAATGCCCATGTTTGTCTGGATATTTCTCATAGTTTGCGAATAGTCATCGTCCTCGCCAACGATGACTTCTTGGAAAAAAGCAAAGGTGCCTGACGCACTATCGCGACCCAATAAGACAATGTCGAGATCCTCTCCACCCAGGTCAGACCAATTAGTAATCTCACCGCGATAAACCTTGCCCAGATCATCCTTGCTGATTTCCGTCATTCCTGACTCTGGATTAACAATTACCGCAATACCGTCGTAGGATGTTGTGTTTTCAATAATCTCTACGCCTACTGCTGCACCGTCCTCGAATTCTGAGGGACGCACATCGCGACTTGCCAATGAAAAGTCAACGGTGCCATTGATAAGCGATGCAATACCTGCACCAGATCCACCACCGCGAATGGTAATCATAACGTCTGGATTTTCATCCATAAACTGCTCTGCCCATGCCTGAGCAATGTTTACCATAGTATCTGAACCTTCAATGGTCAGCATGCCGCTTAATGCTTCATTTGTAGCATCAGCATCATCACTTACATCTACATCGCCGTTCCCATCACCACCACAGCCCACAAGCAATGCTGCAGTCAGCATGAGTGCAACTGAAAGTGCCAATATTGCAGCTTTGGACGCACTCCCCCACTTGAACTTTTTCATGTTTTGAACCTTTCTGTTTGCGTGCTTGCCTATCTGCACGCGTCTTCCCTTAGGATTTTTCATACAGCTGTGTGTGCCCACATGACACACAGGCAATATTGTGCGATAAGCGCGCACGCATACGTGTTAGGCAGATGTAAAATGTCACACTGCTTTGTAAAAAAATTGTTAAACGACTTCTGATGCACACTTTTTCTTTGTCTGCAAGGCAACATCATGAGATTATTAGGATATGGAAAACAAAGGTCATACCAAGCAGGCAGCACAGCGCATTCTGATAGTCGAAGACGACTTTGCAATCCGCAATAGCGTTGAATTTGCCTTGCGTCGTGAAGGATACACAGTCAAAGCTCTTGATGGTGGCACGGCCGCTGTTGATACAGTACAGACCTTCAGTCCAGATTTAGTACTGCTTGACATCATGTTGCCAGGCAAAAATGGACATGAAATCTGCAAAGAATTGCGAAATAGCGATATTAGCGTTGCCATCATCATGATTAGCGCACTAGGCGAAACTGAAGATCGCATTGCAGGCTTGCGCTTGGGCGCAGATGACTATGTAAGCAAACCCTTCTCACTTGATGAATTGCTCGAAAGAGTACGTGCAAACCTGCGACGCAGCAAATGGTCGCAAAGTGATACTGATGATGAACGTGAAGATGCTGCGACAAAAATGACAGTATTGCGATTTGCTGCTGATGACACAGATATAGATATGTTGGTTGTTAATCCTGTCAAGCATGAGGCAACGGCAAATGGTCAGCCAATGGCACTTCGCGCAAAAGAATTCGCGCTGCTTTACACACTTGCAAGCAGATCAGGTGAGGTCATGAGTCGCGAATCATTGTCTCGGGAAGTGTGGGGGCATGACTACCTGCATTCTTCACGTACCATCGATGTACACATTAGGCGTCTGCGCGCCTTGCTGTCAGAATGTGGAGCACCTGACTATTTGCAAACTGTTCACGGAGTAGGATATCGTTTCGATACTGACGCTGAATAATGAAAATCCTCAACTGGCACATAGTTCCCGCAGACGAGCTGCAAGAATTGCAAGATCTCAGCAGTCGCGATGCACACGCTGCTGCAACGGGTCATGCTCGCTTCAATGACCCACAGCTACGCTTACTCGCAAACAACATTAATCAAGCACGGACAATCCTGCAGACAGAGATTCAGCATCTACAGACAGAATGCGATCAGGCACAGACAAGCTCTGCAGTCGCAGAAGCAGCAAGTGCAGAAAATGAGCGCAAAGATGCGCGCTTAGAGCACATGCGGACAGACTTTGTTGCTGCAGCAAGTCATGAATTAAAGACTCCCCTTGCAGGAATCGAAGCCTTGTCAGATGCACTGCAGATGGCACTGGCAGATGGCGACAGTGAAACTGCCAGTACATTTGCGCAGCACATCACCGTAGAAATCAACAAGATGCGTGAGCTCACAGAGGGATTGCTTGACCTGTCGCGCTTTGATGAAAATCCTGATGCAGACAGTGTCAGCGACCTACGAACCATTCTTGAGCAGGCTACCATCATGCCTAGCCGCACTGCGGAGACAAAAGGTATCAAATTAGACGTGCAGATTGATTCATCTCTCAGTGGGACACTTCTTGCAAAAGTCTCACCCACCGACGCCAGCATCATATTAGATAACCTGTTAGAAAACGCTCTGCACTACACAGATTCTGGAACAATTAGCGTAGAGTTACGTCTAACTGCGGATAAACAGATGTGGCTGCTCAGCATACGTGATAGTGGAATGGGCATTGTCTCAAATGATCAACAACGTGTCTTTGAGCGTTTTTTCCGCGCAGAATCCAGTCGTACACATAATCCCGCAGGAACGGGTCTGGGTCTTGCCTTAGTTAAAAAAGCAGTTGAACGCTGGAACGGCAATATCGACCTACAGTCAGAAGCTGGCACTGGCAGTACTTTTACTGTAGCTCTGCTTGTTGCATAGGCAATTGCCAACAAGATACGTCCACAAAGTGGCAACGATCATTCTGACAAATAGAAGCTTCAAATATCGTACGCAACTATAAACCTAAAAGTTGCTTTCGCTTTGCATCAAATTCTTCTTGGGTAATTAAGCGCGCATATAGCAACTCTTCAAACTTCTTAATTTCAGCAGCTATGTCTACAGCTGCAGTAGGGGCTGCTGCTGTAGCAGCTGGAACAGGCTCATCGGCTTTTTTAACCACAGCAAGGGCTTCGTGCAGCTTTTCACTGACCAGCTTGGCAGCATCATTATTCAGACCTACACTGAACCCTCCTCCCAAAGTATCAACTCTAACTATTCCCATTAAGAGCTTTGTACCAAGTGACGTACTATTAACATTATCCAGCGATACAGAGTTAAAATTTTCGCCCAGCATTCGATCTTGGGCCATAACTATTCTTTTGCTTGTCACTGCGTATGAATAATTATTATCATGTTCGGTCATGCTGACGTAGTTGTGCAGCCCACAAAAGCATGTTAAGACCTTTTCGTCGTCATTCAGGCTGTTTTCAATCAGCGTAAAGTTCCTCAATCCCTTTGCCTGAGAAACTCCACTTGCCAATTCGTACTTTTCACAATATTGCCACATCTCTGCAGCGGTTCGAGGTGATCCTGTGGCTACCACATCAGCGGATTCCTGTTGAGGAACTTCATCTTCTTGAGCATTCGTGATTCCAGCATCCCTATTTGCTTTATCTGCTTTTGCTCTTGCCTTTGAGCTATTCTTTTCGGCCTTTTCTAAAGCCTTTGCCCACTGTGCTCTTTCCCTGTCAGATGTTGCAGCTGCCATACCTGCCCTGACACCTTCAAGGTGCTGTTGGGCTTGAATTGCCGCATTTTCCGCTTGCTGCGCTACCCTAACAAGAATGCTCATGATGACCTAGTCCTCCAATTTCATCTGGAAATAAATTACAAATACTCTTTCAATAGCTCTACACGTGCAGTCTTTTTAGGATCAACCACCTGACAGATGCGCACATCGCCTGCAAGTGAGATCAACATAGCCGCCTCTGCCTTGTCAAAGTCGTGTTTGTCACACAGATAAGACACCATATTGCGCACTGCCATATTGACTGCTTCATCAAGGTCTTCATGTGAGGCGAGGGTCATTACGTGACTGTCGCGCATAATCATAGGCAGTGGCAAATTTGCACCTTTTATCAATTTTATACTCACCGTCACACTGCCCGCAACCTCAAGACCGCTCACGCAAACCTCGCCGTCTGCCATCACTGCGTGCAGGTCTCCCATTGCAAGCAATGCACCTGGCACATTGACAGGCAGAATTACCGTTGCGCCCTCACGTACCTCCTTGCAGTCCATATTGCCACCATGCGCACAGGGAACGCCGCAACTAATACCCGCCCCTGCAGGAGCAGTTCCAATAACGCCAACCATCTTGTTTAGTGGCAGGTGGACTTTATCAGAGAAAATTGCTTTACCATCACGGATGGGAATTACCTTGATGGTATTTTCTTGCAGCACATTACCCAGCACGCCCATATTTGAACCTGTAATAGTAACACCTACATCTGCAACGTCAATACGCTCAATCGTAACGGCCAGCGCATCCCCTGGTTGTGCATCATTAATGTACACAGGACCTGTTGCTGGATTAACGCGATTCCAGTCCAGCGCATCAAACTGGTCGGCTTCAGAAGTAATCTGTCCCGATAAGGCATCAACTGTTTCAAATTCAATGCGGCTGCCTGAATTAACCGTCAACACGGGAGCATTCCCTGCATCCATTGCATACACAACTTGGTCATTTGATATTTTATACATGGTCATACTCCCCTACTTAGAATCTATGGTACGCCTTATCCTTGCACTTTCACTTACATTGTATCGCTTTGCGACCCTGCAGTTTGCTATTATCTAGTAATGGACAAACTCTGGCGAAAGAGCATCCACAATAAAGC
This sequence comes from Coriobacteriia bacterium, assembly GCA_009785795.1. Taxonomy (GTDB): domain Bacteria; phylum Actinomycetota; class Coriobacteriia; order WRKU01; family WQUG01; genus WQVN01. The sequence goes on along the minus strand of WQVN01000007.1, from coordinate 27,706 downwards.
ATCTGCTAAAAGTGGCGTTGGGCAGACAGAACTTCTGTGTCGTGAAACTGCACGGCGTGGAGTACTGCGAATTACCTTTCTTACCCTGCTTTCCAATATTGCTCTAACAGCACTAAAGGGCGTTGCTGGCTTACTTGCAGGATCTGCTGCATTACTATCAGATGCAGTAAACAGTGCTGCCGATGTGTTTTATGGCATTATCGTACTGCTGGGAGTACGACTTGCAGGGCGCGAAGCCGATGAAAAACATCCTTACGGCTATGAACGCTTTGAGAGTCTTGTCACTATGCTGCTGGGCGCAGTAGTAACACTTACTGGTGCCTTTATCGCTTTTGATGGAGTGCAGAAGGTCTGGCAAGGCGCAAACTACGGTCTTGAAGCGCCTCATCCAGCAGCACTTTGGGTGGCTGCCATTGTCATCGCATTCAAGATATTTATGACTCTTTTTACGCGCAACCGCGCAAAGCGCTATCAAAGCGACGTGCTGGCAGCAGCGGCAGCAGATCACTGGTCAGATGTTCTGGCAACATCAGCAGTATTCATCGGCATTGCAACAGCACAGCTGGGCATGCCTATCATGGATCCTATCGCCAGCTTAATCATCGCAGCGATAATCATAAAAACGGGGATTAGCATCATTATAGGAGCAGCTGGCCAGGTGACTGATAAAAGTGCTGGCATTGACGTTGAGTTGAAGATACGCGCAATAATCGCACAATACGATCAAGTCGCAAGCATTGACAAGATTTTAACGCGTATCTTTGGCGACCGCATCTACGTTGACGTTGAAATCAGCTTGCCAAGAGATTACACTCTTGATGAAGCGCATAAAATTGGAACCGCAATCCACGATGACATAGAGGATCAAATGTCACAGGTAAAGCATTGCATGGTACACATTAATCCAAGCAAGGTAGCTGATACAGCGCCTGTATCAGCTACCGAGTGAGATACAGAGCAGACGAGATCAGCCCTGCATAGTTGTATCCTAAGCAGGCAGAATCTGCGCCAGATTAAAAAGTAGACTTCCTTAGCACTCGCACAGCTTTACCCACTGCAAAAATAATGCTACCCTAATGCTCTTGTAAAGTACGTCCGTTAGAAAGTAGAGGGAAATGAAAAAGTTACTTTATTTGATTGTAGTCTTGGCTCTTGCGATGGCTCTTGCAGCCTGCGCTGGAACTGACGATGGTCCAACACTTGTTGACTCAAATGAGCCAGCGGTAACGGAAGAGCCTGTAGAGGAAGAGCCTGCTTCTATCGAAATCTTTAATGTGGGCGATACGGTAGAAATCGGTAACTACCGCGTGACAATTAATGGCACGCGCACTGATACTGGTACCGACGAATGGAATTCTCCAGACGAAGGCAATGAGTTTTTCTTTATCGATATGACCTTTGAGAACATCTCTGACGAAGAGCAAAGCCTTTGGTCGGGAGTAATTAGAGTGTTTGATGCCGATGGACGTCAGCTAGACGAGTCATGGAGCGCAGACGCTCAAGGTAGAATTGATGGCACCCTTCCACCTGGCAGATCCTTAACAGGTGAATATGCTGTTGAGATTCCTGAAGGTGCTACTGGTCTTGAGCTGCAATTCGAAGCAGGAGAATTTGGCGGAAACGCTGTTATTTTCTCACTTGACTAAACCCCGCACATATCTTTACTAAAGAGAGGCTGTATCAAAAGATGCAGCCTCTCTTAATATCACCCAATATCAAATGGTGGTGATTCCTGTATGTAGTCTATGATGTCACCAGTCTGCGTGCAAATGAGGTATCTAAATCGAAGCTCGGATTCATCTTGTACGTAAAATAACAGTACCCATACCCACACTTCTTCAAATTCCCAAGATATATCTATGCCCTCGCCCCAACCATAATCAAGCCCACCAAGCGCTGCTGTCACATTGCGATCTATGAGATCTTCTCGCGCGATCTCGACTGCTTCTTCCGAGGAAATATTGGTACCCCCTGGGGGATACCTGGGCGTCGCCCAGCTTATTGTCCCATCGTCACAAAGAACTGAAATCGTGCCAAGCTCATTAACAAATGCACGAGCAGTTGTCCCATCTTCCAATTGAAAAACAACGTTAATTTTATCGTCTTCTTCTATCTGCTCAAAGGAAAAAGCGGGCGAATCAAAATTGAGGTCGTCAACATCTGCATAAACATCGTTATCATAGCCATCATCAACAGCAGCCACATCAGTCATGCGCTCCAGATCTGATTGGCCTTGTTCAGAAAAGATAAAGACTGATCCAGCAAATACCACTAATCCCATCACTAGAACCAAGGTAGAAAGGGATGTAGCCAGCGTGACAATCGCAACCTTCTTGCTATTATCTGCAGTACTTATAATAGCCTCCATTCGTGTTTTTATCCCTCGCCTGCTGCCATAAAAACAGGTTGAAAGTGCTGTTACGTTTGCTGATCTATAGCCAATCATTTCCATGATTGTTTCTGCGTAGAAGTGCTTGTTCTCATTGCCAACACTCGCAATTACTAACTGATCACATGACGCTTCGCAGTCTGCCTGCATGACAGAATTCATGATGTAGACTGCTGGATTAAACCAATTTAGTGAGAGCGCAATGACAGAAAGTAACTTCACAAACAAGTCACCGCGTCGCCAGTGGATCAGTTCATGATGAAAAATCATTTCAAGTTCATCAGCGTCGAAATTATTGTCTGGCAAAAGTATCATGGGGCGAAAAAATCCAACAATCATTGACGTTGATACAAATTCGCACCTCTTTAGAGCAATCTTTTTAGCAGCGATTCCTTTTTCTGTCAGCACTCCTTGCAAAATAGTCAGGGCTTCTTTATCGTCTACAGGACTACCCCAGCGCCTAACCAGTCCAAGAAAGCGTGCATGCTTCCACACGTGATATGCCAAGACCGCAAGGGCAACTACCATCCACGCAATTGCGAGCATTTCAATCACAGATAGTGCCCGCAAGCTGGACACCATACCAATTCCTCCGTCAGGAATGGCGGCGACAAGTGGTTCCTGCACAGGCAAATTTTGTCCAGCAGCTGCACTACCAGTAATGCCTGAATTACCTGTACTGCCCGTACCGGACAAAATAGGTACAGTCTGACCTTCGGTAGATACAGCAAAAGGCAATTGAAAATCAACTAAGCCATCACCAAGAAAAGGCCTAACAGGAATTATCAAGCCAAGCAGTATGATTATCCATACCACGTAACGTATTTTTGGACTGAATACATTAGGAAGCAGTGCCCGAATAATCAGAACTGCAGCTATTATTATCGTCATGAACAGTGACGTTGCTAAAAATGAAAGAAAGAATTGGGACATGTTGTTACTCCTTCTCTTTTAACCATTGACGCAGCTCATTGATTTCTTCTTCTGTCATGTCTTTGCCGTCATACATAGCCTTTACCAGACTGCCAAGGGAATTGCCCCGATAGCGAGACATGAATCCGTCTGTCTCTACACTCATGTATTCAGCTTCGTTTACTATGGCTGTGTAATTGCGCTGCCTGCCTATGCGCTCACTTGTCAGAAATCCCTTTTCAATAAGACGTGTCAGCATAGTCAGAATTGTTTGAGGCTTCCAATTGCTAGCATCGCCAAGACTATCAATAATCTTTGAAGTGGTGATGCGTGGTTCACTGCGCCAGATGATTTTCATCAGCTCAAATTCTGCATCTGGCAATCGCTTAATCATGCTCATTTTGCTCCAATCACGCTGACAAGTACTTTGCACCATGTGACGCAGTACTCGCTTTCTACATTTGTCGTACTTCATATTCTACAGATGTAGTTTCTCATTGTCAACACTATTGGAAATTGAAAAAACAAGCTGCAAGTGCATAATTTACACGAGCAGCTTGTTTTGATTCAGGGTCGAATCTGGGTGCCTAGTACACGGTTAGGCGCATTTCGAATACCCGCAGGAACGACATACATGACAACCTGATTCGTACTCTAGTGAGCTACCGCACTCTGGACAACCTCCTGCTTTATTGTCCAGCGCATCTATGTGGCGTGATACACCATTTGACTCTTTACCTGTTGATGCATATTCAATCGCATGCTCCATGGCAATACCAATCGCATCTGCGCAGGACAGCACCATGCCACCTTGCGCCCACATTGGCGAGGGGCAGCGAATACCGCGCAGGTGCGACACTAGTGATGCTGGATCAATTCCTGCGCGCAAACTTGCAGAAATCATACGCGAAAGTGCTTCCATCTGTGACGCAGCACAACCGCCACTCTTACCCATCTGGGTAAAGACCTCACAAATACCTGCCTCATCCCAATTCACTGTCACGTATAGATTTCCGCAGCCTGTTTTAACTTTTTCAGTGCGTCCCATAGTCACACTAGGACGTGGACGTGGCTCAAGCTCACCAAAAGATGTTCCGTCAGCCGCGACACTACCAGCAGCAGGTATAGTGCCCGCTTTCGCAGTAGCACCTGTTGTCAATACCTGCGCATCCTTTGAACCATCACGATAAATAGTGACACCCTTGACCTTGAGGTTATACGCCAGATCATACACTAGGCGCACATCTTCTGTCGTTGCATCGTTGGCAAAGTTCACCGTCTTTGAAACGGCATTATCAACATGGTTTTGGAAGGCTGCTTGCATGCGAATATGCCACTCTGGACCAATATCATGTGCAGTCACAAAAATCTTGCGCAGATCCTCTGGTACCTCTTCTAGTCCGTCAACAGAACCATGTTCTGCGATTTTTTCCATTAGATCATCTGAATAGAATCCACGCTCACGTGCCATCGCCTCAAACAATGGGTTGACCTCAACCAGCTTGTCATCATCCATGACATTGCGAACATAAGAAATCGCAAACAGTGGCTCAACACCAGATGAACAGCTTGCAATAATCGAAAGGGTTCCCGTTGGTGCAATAGTAGTCACCGTTGCATTGCGGATTGGCTCAGCACCTGGCGTGTCATAGGTACTGCCCTTGAAGTTTGGAAATGCTCCGCGCACCTTTGCAAGCTCACGCGATGCCATCTTTGCCTCGTCATTAATAAAGCCCATGACCAAATCACCCAGATTGACAGCTTCCTCACTGTCATAAGGAATCCCCAGCATGATAAGCAAATCTGCCCAGCCCATGACGCCCAGACCAACCTTGCGATTACCACGCGCTAGTTCATCAATCTCTGGCAGCGGGTACTTGTTGACTTCAATGACATCGTCGAGGAAGCGGATAGATTTATGGACAACCTCTCGTAACTTATCCCAATCTACTTCTACACCTTCTTTGCCATTTGCGCAGGTCTCCGTCACCATGCGTGACAAGTTGATAGAGCCCAAATTGCAGGCTTCATAGGGCAGAAGTGGCTGCTCACCGCAAGGATTTGTTGCCTCAAATTCACCCAAATCTGGTGTAGGATTCGCACGATTGATGCGATCAATAAAGATAATACCAGGATCTCCTGTTGCCCAGGCCAGGCTAACGATTGTGTCGTAGACATCTGCAGCATCCAGCTCGCCCTCTACTTCGCCAGTACGCGGATTGTGCAAGGTATAGTTCTTGCCCTCGCGAACAGCTTCCATGAAGTCTTCTGTCAGCGCGACACTGATGTTGAAATTGTCAAAGTCATTGCCTTCTTGCTTGCAGGTGATAAAGTCCATAATGTTTGGATGATCAATGCGCAACACACCCATATTTGCACCGCGTCTGGTTCCACCCTGCTTAACTGCTTCTGTTGCCTGATTGAAGACGCGCATAAACGAGATTGGTCCAGAAGAAACGCCCTGAGTACTGCGCACATTATCGCCACTGGGGCGTAAACGTGAAAAAGAAAATCCTGTGCCGCCACCAGATTTGTGAATCAATGCCGTATTGCGAATGGATTCGAATATCTCTTCCATAGAGTCGCCAACAGGCAGTACAAAACAGGCAGATAATTGCTGCAGGTCACGCCCTGCATTCATCAATGTGGGAGAGTTGGGCAGAAACTCAAGATTCGTCATCAGGTCATAATATTCTAGTGCCAGGTCGGCAACCTCACTATCTGTTGCACCCCAAACCTTTTCTGCGCTTGCAATGTTTTCTGCAACGCGGACAAACATATCTGCTACTTCTTCGGTGGGATTGCCATCATTATCCTTTTTTAGATAACGACGCTCAAGAACGGTCAAAGCATTAGGCTTGATGCGCTTATCAATCGCACGATCATAGCTTGTAGATTTTGCTGCTTTTATGTCAGCATTTGACTTCTTTCCCGTTGATTTTGCAGCAGTTTTTGTCATGAACTTCCTCTTCCTTTTCCGATTTGTTGCGTTTAAGCAGCTCGCTTACAGCAGTTTAAGTAGTCACAATAGATAAGGATATCTACATATAGTGAGTAAAAAGGCCCAACCACAAGATGTTGAGCCTAAGTAGAGTACCGCACACAACATATGCTGGTCAAGGGCGAATTAGAAATATGTCAAAATTGTTTCTTTGCGCAGATAAAATGGTGCGCACAAGTCTATTGAAGTTCATATTCGTCTGGATGAGAAGGAATAAAACATTAGGTCCCCTACACAAGAACACAATAATCCGCTATACTACTTCACTGCTGTGATTTACAGCAATTTCCGAGCCAGCGTGGCGCAACGGCAGCGCAATTGATTTGTAATCAATAGGTTACCGGTTCAAATCCGGTCGCTGGCTCCATTCCCTATCTCCCATACTTAGCGCTTTGCTGTAACTGAATAGGTTACCGGTTGCCTGCGGCTACGATGCGCGTCATTCGGAAACAGATATAAATATCTGTTTCACTCATTTTGCTTTCGTTCAAATCCGGTCGCTGGCTCCACTTCTTACAATGTATGTCGGTGTGCGATTACAGTGAGAAGAATTTTTGTCGGTCTACAGGTTGTCGGCTTTGAACAGCCTCTTCCAGAATTTTTAGAGTACGTCCATCTAGTGCCTGCGCTTCTGCCTGCTTGATGCGTTTTATGCCAGGGCAGATGGTGTCTTCTAGCTCCTCTTGGTCTGTGATTAGGGATTCATGTAGCTTTTCGCCAGGGCGCAACCCTGTAAATACCACGTCTGCTGGTGCACCCGAGAGGGCTATCATTTTGCGCGCAAGATCAACAATCTTGACAGGCTGTCCCATCTCTAGCAGGAACACATCGCCAGATTGCCCAATTGCTTGCGCCTGCAAGACAAGTCGTGCTGCCTCTGGAATAGTCATGAAATATCGGGATACCTCTGGATCAGTCACCGTCAAGGCTTCATTACGTGCAAGCTTCTCTTCAAAGATCGGCACAACTGATCCTCGCGATCCCAGTACATTTCCAAAGCGCACAGCACACGACACCATCTCAGTGCTCTCAGAGTAGAACAACAGCAATCTTTCAGCCAGTTCCTTAGTCTTGCCCATAACACTTGCGGGGGCAACTGCTTTGTCAGTACTAATCAGCACAAAGCGTTCCGTGCCTGCTGCAATAGCCTCACGCATAACATTATGCGTTCCGACGACATTGTTATGAATGGCCTCTACTTGTTCTGACTCCATCAGAGGAACTTGTTTGTAGGCAGCAGCGTGTAGAACTACCTGTGGTCGCACGTCTGTAAAGATGTCACGCAGCTTATCGCGATCACGAATATCTGCGATGTGCATGCTTGTCCGTCCTGGACTGCGCTCCTCTAGTTCAAACCACAGTTTATACAATCTGCTCTCGTCTACTTCTAACAAAGCAATGCTCTCTGGACCCACTGCAAGCAATTGACGACATAGTTCTGAACCGATAGAGCCTGCAGCGCCAGTCACCACAACACGTTTGCCAGCAATGGTGGCTTTAATACTGTCCTCATCAATGGGAGTGAAGTCGCGACCCAACAGGTCAGTCACGTCAATCTTGCGCAGGTCTGACACAGCAACTTTGCCTTTTTCAATAACGATTTTTGGCATGATGCGTGTCTGCAGTCCCAGGTCCGTAGCGCGATTCAGCACCTGCTGTACGCCCTGCCAATCCGCAGAAGGAAGTGCTACGAAAACCTGCTCGATCTGGACGTCCTCTGCCACTTTTTCTAAATCATTAATAACGCCCAGTACTGGCTTTCCACCTAAGAGTGCTCCACGCAAGGCTGGATTGTCGTCAAGAAAACCGATGACTTCAATGTTTAGGTGGCGACTCTGACTGATGTCTCGCTGCAGCAATGCACCAGCACTACCAGCACCAATAATTATGGTACGAAGCCCCTGTGCATTGTTGGCACGCAAATGATGGGCAGCTCGCACCGTCAGTCGAATACCTGAAAGCGCAATCGCGATAAAGATGCTCTGGATAAGCAGCACGCCTAAAGGAATCAATCGATATCCGTAGCCCAGCACAGATGAAAATGTCAGACTTCCTATGGTCAGCACTGCTGCTGCACATGCGGTAGCAGCAACAATTCTGAACAAGGTATCAATGCCCACATAGCGCAATACAACTCGGTACAGGCCAAACAAATAGGCTGCAAGCACGTAGACAACAATTGAAGCAGCAGTAAACGGTAGCATGAATTGTCCAAAGTCTTGCGGAATTTGCCCCTCAAAGCGCGCAAGATAGGTAATGGCGGTTGCAAGCACAATGGCCGCAGCATCAAGCGAGAGCAGTAAGCATTGCCAGAGCCTGCGAGCTCCTCGCACCGTGCGCAGCCAGTGTATGATTCGTCTGAAAACTTGCATGGGTTTATTATCGCGCAACTCTGAGCCGATGTGTAGGAGCTACTACGTAAGGATGCGACCAATTGATAAGCTGTGGCATAATTCTTAAGGCGATATCAATATGTCAATAGCAATATGCTGACAGTTATCAAAATTGCCGCAATTAGGCATGTCCGCAGCAAGGAGGCATTCATCATAAAGACGATTCATCGTCATATAGAAAAGCTCGTGTTCCGTATTGTGCTGCTTGCAGTAGCTCTGGTGCTACTCGCAACAAACAGTGAGGCACTAAACTATACTCAACTGCTTGAGCCTCCCCTTCAAGTTGGAATTACACAGGCTTTTCTCTGGCTAATTTGGCTTAGCTTAACCTACGGCATGCTATTCAGAATTATACCCAACCGGCGCATTGCCATTGGTGCTCGCAAACAGTTTGCCTGCTCGTATGAGCCTGCCAAGGCAGACAATCTTGCGCCTCAGGCAAAGCGCACGCTTCGCAAGTCTATGAACAAAGGCGCTTTACTAAGCCTTTTGTCATGGCTCACGATAACCTCTGTAGCACTTCTCGCACTTTACCTTTATGGAACACTTACTCCTGCAGTGGTGCTGGTCATCGCACTTGCCTTTGGCGTGCTCGACCTAATTTTCATCATCTTTTTCTGTCCTTTTCAAAAGCTATTTATGCGCAACAGATGCTGTGCCGTATGTCGCATACACAACTGGGATTATCTTATGATGTGCCTACCCCTAGTGCTTTTCCCAAGCTTCTTCTCAGTCACTCTTGCGGTGCTCGCCCTAACTGTAATCATGCGCTGGGAGTTAGCTTTCTACAGAAGTCCACCGTTCTTTTCCCACCAGACAAATAGAAATCTGCGCTGTACCTCATGCTCAGATAAATTGTGCCAGTTCAAAAAATAGCAATGACGAGTCTGACCAGCACTCAGTTAGCAACCTTAGATAAAGTTACGCGTTACACACTCAAGCACTTCAGGTGGTTGCATCTTGCAAGATGCGTGCCATGCACTGCGCAGCTTGCCGCATGTCTGCCCCGTTTCTGCCTGGATCAACAAAGAATGCCAGGCTGGTTGCATCTGCAGTTTCTGCACCAGGCAAAACAGGAGGTATTGCGATTCCTGCACGGAGAAAGGCAAGTTCTTTGCCAATGAGTGCAGATGAGCCGTACTGCACAATACCTACAGGAACACCTTCAGCGGCAGCCAGCTTATTAGCATCATCAATAACTCTATCGCGCGTCCAGCCTGCATTGAGTTGCTTGATGTCTAAATTTGCGTACAGACGATAATAGGCATGGCAGCCACCCTGTTGCATCTGTTCGTCAGATAGGTCGCAAAATTCCAGCACAGATTCATAATCTGCAAGTTCGCGTTTTAATATAGCTGCGTTACTGCTGCGTGCGCTGTGCCACTGCGGTAACAACTGCAGTAGTTCGCGCCCCATTGCGCCCTGTATCTCTGTCATGCGCGCATTCGTGCCAAAGGAATCATTCAAATATTGAAACTGCGACGACGCAGCGCTCACCGTCTGATTGTGTGCTTTCGCATAATTGCGGCCGTGATCACGATACGACCATGCACGCTCAAATTGCTCTGTCGCATCACTGTTGCCCTTACGACCAGAAAAAGCTATCAAGCCACCCTCACCCATTGGCAGGATTTTCTCCTGGCAAAAACTAAAGGCTGCTGCGTCCCCCATACTGCCAATTGGCTTACCTTGATACAGCGCGCCATGTGCCTGCGCACAGTCTTCAATAACTGCAATATCGAGCTGGTCGGCAAAATTGCAAATCTCTGTCATCGGTGCAGGATAGCCACCCAAATGCACCGCAATAACAGCACGAGTGCGCGGTGTTGTGACCTGTGCCACTGAAACTGCTGTCAAATTGTTGGTTGCAGGATCGATATCTGCAATTACTGGCACTGCACCTACCGCAACTACTGCGCCTGCAGTCGCAATAAAGGTACGCGAGGGCACAATGACTTCATCGGTCTTGCTACCACCGTTCGCTGCACCTATGCGAAGGGCACGCAGGGCAAGCTCAAGTGCAAGCGTGCCGTTGGCAACGGTTAATGTGTAGGGAACGTCCAGGTACTGGGCGTACTCTGCTTCAAGCTGGCGGCACTCTGTGCCCGTCCAGTAGTTTATGCGATTCGATGCAAGAACACGCTGAGCAGCTGCAGCTACATCTTTGGGAATACGTGGCCAGCTTGTCGCAAGGTCAGTCATCAGTCCGTGCTATCTGTTTGTTTTATGGGACGATGCACCGCAGGAACTCCCATCAGCCGCACGTCGTCGGGGAAGTTCTTTGTGACAACAGCACCGGCAGCGACCATGGCATTCTCACCCACTTTTGCAAAAGGAATCAGGGTGGCGTTTGTGCTGACAAAGGTGTAGGCCCCTACGCGAGCCGCTCCACACAGTACCGCTCCTGGCGATATAAAGGCATGCGAACCAACAACACAGTCGTGTTCAACTATTGCACCTGTATTGATGATAACGTTTTCGCCTACCGACGCATCATTGTTGACGACAGAGAGTGCTGCAACAAAGGTGCCGGGCGCAATATAGGATTGATCGCTAATGACCGCAGAGGGATGGACAACACTCGCAGGTTGCAGACCTGCTGCTACTGCACGTGAGTATTCACGCGCACGAATCTGATTGTCGCCAATAGCAGTAATGAAATGTGGCTGTTCATATTCATTTTCTGCAAGTGCAGTTTCAATATCAGCGTATACAGGAATGTCACCAAGCTTTGCTGCGGGCGGACTCTGATCGACAAAAGCAAAAATATCAATGTTGGCCGCACGTGCGACATCTGCAACAACGCGACCGTGGCCGCCTGCTCCAATAATCATTAGGCGCAAAATCCTACTCCCTTCAGATTAGTGACAAGTCAATCCATCAGTAAAATGGACAGTCAATTCCACACTGCTAGAGAGTAAATTTTACCATGCGTTCATATAGCAGGAATTAGAGCTTGCGCATCTTTGTGGCAGTTTTGTCTATTTGGCTTGTCACCCATTTCTGGCGTTGTGCTAGTAAAGAAGGATATCTGTCTGCAACTTCTTTGTTCCAAGACTTTGCAAATGTGCCCGTCTTGATTTCTTGCATAAGCATGTCCATGTCTGCACGAACTGTGTCACTGATGATGCGACTGCCTGACTGCTGCGCACCGTACTCTGCAGTATTGCTGATTTTTTCAAACATGCCCGTGAAGCCATCACGCACAATCATATCCAGAATCAATTTCGCTTCAACAACGCATTCGTAGTAGGCAACTTCTGGCGCAATACCTGCATCTAGCATGGTCTCGAACCCTGCACGAATAAGCTCTGTCACGCCACCCACAATAACTGCCTGTTCGCTGAATAGGTCAGCGACTGTTTCTTCCTCAAACGTTGTTTCAAAAATAGCGACACGATCCGACCCAATAGCAGCAGCATAAGCAAGAGCTTTGTCTTGTGCCTGCCCACTTGCATCGCATGCCACTGCAATCAGTGCTGCTACGCCATTGCCCTGCACGTATTGTTCGCGTACCGCAGGTCCAATGCCTTTTGGCGAGATAAGCACAATGTCTGTATCAGGTGGCGAATCGATAAGTCCATAGGTGTAGGCATAGCCATGCGCAAAACCGACTGTCTTGCCTGCCAAATCGACATTCTGGGCAAGATCTGCAAATAGCTTTGCATGGGTTTCGTCTGGGGTCAACAGCATGATCAAGTCAGCTTTACAAGCAGCTTTAAAAAGAGGTAGTACTGTAAAGCCTTCGGCAGCGGCAGCACGCGCACTGTCGCTGTCCGTGTCGCGCACACCAACAACAACAGAAATGCCACTATCACGCACGTTCAAAGCCTGTGCACAACCCTGCGATCCATAGCCAATAATGGCCACTGTTCGCGCGTCCAACACAGAATGGTCAATATTTTCAGGTAAGAAGCGTTTCACGATTACCCTCTTTAGATGCCTCAGAATACGTCAGCAAGGAAGCTGTATGTCCAGACTCCAGCAGCCACAGCAAGGTAGCTCATTCCTGGTGAGCACAGAATCAGATATACAGGCTTCTTATGGCATGCTCTGTGGTGCCGTCATTTATCCGACAATTCTCTCGGCAATTGCATCAGCATATTCCTGCGTACTCGAAGCACCATCAGTAGTGCCATAGCGCATGCGCATTAAGTCATAGGTCAGCACTTTGCCTTCTGCAATTACTTCGGCAATTGCCTTATGAACGCGCTCTGCCGCATTTTGCTCGCCCAGATGACGCAGCATCATTACCGCAGACAACATTATCGCCGTTGGATTTGCCAAGTTCTGACCTGCGTACGAAGGAGCACTGCCATGTACTGGCTCAAACAGGGCAAAATCATCGCCAATATTTGCACCAGGAGCAATGCCCAGACCGCCTACTAGTCCAGCACAAAGATCTGACACAATATCACCAAAAAGATTTGGGCATACCAATACGTCAAACAGCTCTGGATTTGTAACAAGGCGCGTACAGGCAGCATCTACAATCCAGTCATCGACTTCGATCTCTGGTGCGCTTTGCGCATACTCTGCGGCCACTTCGCGACATACGCGCAGGAACAGCCCGTCAGTATGCTTCATAATATTAGCTTTATGGATAATCGTCACTTTTTTACGTCCATTGGCAACTGCATAATCCATAGCCGCTTTCATAATGCGGCGCGTACCAAAAACACTGATAGGCTTAAGTGATAATCCTGCATCGTCACGAATATCACCAGCGCCCAGATCTGCAACTACTTCTGCAATGCGACGTACTCCCTCGCTGCCTTGCTCAAATTCAATACCTGCGTACAAATCCTCTGTGTTCTCGCGGAACAGCACAATGTCTACGTCTTCGTAGCGCGCTCCTGTACCATGGAAAGATTGGGATGGGCGAATGCAGCTAAACAGATCCAATTCTTTGCGCAGCGTCACGTTAAGTGAGCGAAATCCGTGTCCGACAGGAGTCGTTAGCGGTCCTTTCAATGCAACCTTATTGCTGCGAATTGAGTCCAGCACTGCCTGTGGCAGTAGCTCGCCGCTCATCTCAAAGGACGCCTCACCTGCTTGTTGGATTTCCCAATTGATATCTGCACCAGAGGCCGCAATAACTGTCTGCATCGCACGGGTGATTTCAGGACCTATGCCATCTCCTGGAATGAGCGTTACTGTGTGAGTTATTCCTGTTGTTGCCATTACGTCGACTTACTCCTTTTTCTCTGTGCCTGTATCTTTTACTGCATCACTATCTGTATCTGTTGCTGCATCATCACTTGTATCATCTTCTTCTGTAGCAACATTTTCGGCTTCTTTGCGAGCTGCTGCCGCATCTGCCACAGCCTGCGCTTCTGCCTGAATGCGCTCTAGCACATCAGGAGCAAAAGTTGCGATGGTGCGTGCCTTGCGACGCAGCATGCCACGCGCATTTTCTGCATCAAAGGCAAACAGCTCAACTGCCGCATCTTTGACCTGCTGATCTGCGCGCCCTGCAAGCATATTAATTAGCTCATTTAGCATGGCAATGAATTCAGAATCACCATGGAAGCAGCGTAGTGCCATTGACAAATCTGGCCAGACTTTTAACGACCGAGCAGGCCCTGTTGCACCATAGCGCGCCAGAACACGAAAAGCATAAAGTCGCACTGTACCAGAATCTTCATCATACAGGCATTCTTGCAGCAGTTCATAAGAATCAGTCACAATGCGCGGATTTGAAATCATCATCTCGCCAATAATCTCTAGCATGCTGTAACGCGTTAGAGATTCTGGACGATTCAAGGCATCTACAATATCACCTGAAAAATCCTGCAGTAAATCTGCGTCAATGCGAACAAGCTCGACAATCACTTGCGCGGCATACTCGCGCATCGCACGCGTCGAGTGCCCTAATGTCTCTGCCAGCTCACGCCGTGTTGTAACTTTGCGCCGCGCTGCATCAACCGTCTCTGCAATGGGCGACTCAACAGTAAAGCTCTGTGCCATTATGTATTAATCCTCTAGATTGAATTTGCCATTATTTTTGCGCATGTGAGCAACTAGCCCACCATCGCTTAACAGCTGTGCCATTACAGGAGGCAGCGGAGCAAACTCCATTACCGTATCCTGTGTCAGGTTTCGCACAACTCCTGCTTCAAGGTCAAGCTCCAGTTCATCGCCCTGCGCAATTTGATCGGTATCAAGAGTAACTACAGGAAGTCCCGTGTTAATCGCATTACGAAAGAATATGCGTGCAAAGCTCTTTGCGATTACCGCCTTTGTGTTGCTGTTAATTAGCACTAAGGGCGCCTGCTCGCGACTTGAACCACAGCCAAAATTCGTTCCTGCTATCAGAAAGCCGCCGTTAGGGCTGACCTTATCATAATAGTCAGGATCAAGTTCCTCCATGGCATGCACAGCCATTTCTTGCATGTCGTTCGACTTAAATTTATATTTACCGCTAATGATGTAGTCAGTGTTAATGTCATCGCCATATTTGAAGGCTTTTGCCTTTAAGACACCATTCGAAGTAGACATATTACTCACCACACCAATCACAGCACTCAAGACCACCATCAAGACTTTGAGGATCAACAATTTTACCCGCAAGCACACTTGCCGCTACTACAGCTGGACTTGCCAGATAGATAAAGGCATTACTATTGCCCATGCGTCCCTTGAAATTGCGATTCGCGGTTGAGATAACATTTTCTCCATCGCTGGGAACACCATTATGCGTTCCTACGCAGGGCCCACATCCTGGAGTCACCACACAGGCACCAGCAGCTACAAAGGTCTGAATGTATCCTGCCTCCATCGCATCTAAGTAGACCTGCTTTGATGCAGGTGCCACAATAAAGCGCACGTCAGGATCAATTTTCTTGCCTTCCATGATCTTAGCGGCAATCGCCAGATCTTCGAGTCGACCATTGGTGCAGGTACCTAGCACACCTTGCTGAATGGGCAGCCCTGCGACTTCATCAATGTCGCAAACATTATCAACGGTATGAGGCTTTGCAATTTGTGGAACCAGCTTTGCTGCATCAATTTCCACAACTTTAATGTAGTTCGCATCCGCGTCAGGATTAGCTGGACGCACTTCCTTGTCCGAGTGTGCCTGGCACCATTCGACGACCTTGTCGTCTGCTGCCATCAAGCCTGCCTTAGCACCAAGCTCAATCGCCATGTTGCTAATGGTCATGCGTGCATCAATCGACATATCATCAATGGTGCTACCACTGAACTCAAGTGCCTGATAGTTTGCACCATCAGCACCCAGCACCCCTGCCAAATACAAGATGATGTCTTTGGAATACACACCTTTTGGCAACTTGCCATCAACAACTACCTTGATAGTTTCAGGAACTTTGAACCACAGCTTGCCAGACGCCATTGCAGCTGCACCATCGGTACTGCCAACACCTGTCGAGAACACATTAATCGCACCATAGGTACAGGTATGACTGTCGCAGCCAACCACCAAATCACCTGCAACAACATGTCCTTGCTCGGGAATTAGCTGGTGGCATACACCACAGCCAACATCGTAGATAATTGCACCTGTTTTCTTGCCAAAATCACGCATCATAGTGTGCAGAGCACTGACTCCCTCAAGGGGACTGGGGGCAGAGTGATCCATGACCAAGGCAACCTTTGTCGGGTCAAAGACCGAATCAACACCCATCTCTTCAAGCGCTCGAATGGCAAGGGGGGACGTCCCGTCCTGTGCCATGACAAAATCAACGTCGGCAACCACAATGTCGCCTGCGCTGACCTCTCGACCAGCATGCGTTGCAAATATTTTTTCAGCTATTGTTTTTCCCACGGTTTCCACTTCTTTTAAGTCGTCTCTTTCTTTTCCATATAGTCTGCGTGCATCGTGAATAGTTCACGTTCAGTCAGCGCACGCTTTAGCTTGCTTGATTTCGCACGTACCAATGCCAGGATTGCCTGTGCATCTTCACGCCCGACCTCTATGCCGCGATCACGCAGCTTTGCAACAATTGTTGCTCCACCTGAATGTTTGCCCACAACCAGACGACGCTCTTGTCCAACCTCTTCAGGCGGGAAGACTTCATACGTCTCAGGATTCTTCAAGACGCCATCTGCGTGAATGCCTGATTCGTGGCTAAACATGCTGTTGCCCACAACAGGAGTAGACGGTGACAATTCGCGACCTGCAGCACGCAAAACATAGTCGGTTAGGTCATAGAGTTTTGTCGTGTCGATGTTGATGTCTTGACCCTCAAGGTACTTCAGCGACATCGCGACTTGCTCCAGTGAGGCATTACCCGCGCGCTCACCCAAGCCACCTACGGTGACATTTACCCATGTTGCACCTGCATGAATGCCTGCGAGCGCATTTGCCGTCGCCAAGCCAAAGTCATTGTGCGTGTGCATTTCAATTTCCAGACCAGTCTCTTCAATCAGTGTTTTTACCGCAGCATACATGCGGAATGGCTCCATCAATCCAATGGTGTCACAAAAGCGCAACCTGTCAGCACCCTCAGCAGCAGCTGCTGCTGCAAACTCAACCAGGAAGTCAAGCCCTGTTCTAGACGCGTCCTCTGCATTTACTGACACATACACGTCATGTTCTTTTGCAAAGGCAACGCTCTTGCGAATTGAGTCCAGCACCCAGGCACGATCTTTAAAAAGTTTTGTCTTGATGTGCAGGTCACTGGTCGCAAGTGAAATTGCCACTGCATCTACACCACAGTCAATTGATGCCTTAATGGCAGAAGGAACCGCACGATTCCAGCCCAAGACAGATGCATTTAGTCCTGCATTAGCGATACGTGTAATAACCTCAACCTCGCCGCCACCCATCTCTGGAATGCCTGCTTCAATCTGGTCAATGCCAATCTCGTCAAGCATAACAGCGATGTTGAACTTTTCTTCGTCGCTAAATACGATACCCGCAGTTTGTTCGCCATCACGCAGAGTTGTATCATCAAGCTTTACGCGACGATCACCCATGGCTGATTCGACGGGCAAATCACAGGCGTGCGTGGTAGTTTCTGCACTAAAATCTTCTGTAATGCGAATTGCTGTCATAAGAACCCCCTAAAATCCGGACTTTCATAAACCTATTCTAAGCCTACTTAGAAATCTATTTGAAGTCGACATGTTGTTGTGCATTACATGCTGTTCCATATGTCGCTACTTCATTCCTACACTGGTCATTATTTGACCACAATATGATGCACCCACAGTGCGATAATTTCGCGACCAATACAAAGGTGATGTACGGCTGGTGCAGAACTGGTGAACAGTCATTCTACCATAAGGAAACAAACAGTGGTACTTTCGTTAAATCCTTGCAGGTACTGATACTATTTGTGAGGTACGAATTGCTATTTGAAAAGCATTCCGCACAAACAATACTGATATGCCTATTGTTGAGCAACTTAACATGATGTAGAGTGCGTCCATTGCAGTCCAACACGGAAAGGAACAAATGAAGGCGCTACGTTTGCAGGTTACTGGTGTGGTACAAGGAGTTGGCTTTAGACCTTATGTCTACAAGCTCGCAGGTGAGCTATCCTTGCGTGGCTGGGTGCTGAATGCCAGTGACGGTGTGCACATCTGCATTGAAGGCAGCACCGCCCTCGTAGATTCTTTTCCGCAGATAATGGAAGCTCGTACCGCAATAGACGTTCCTGCAGCACATATCGAGAGCGTGACCATTCGCAGCGTTCCTGTAAATAATTTTGCCACTTTTGAAATTCGCCCTTCACAAATTGATGTGAATGAACGCACTTTTATCTCGCCTGATGTTGCAACCTGCACAGCGTGTCTTGATGAACTATACGATTCAGAAAATCGCCGCTATCACTATCCTTTTACAAACTGTACCGACTGTGGACCTCGCTTTACGATTATCGAAGATACCCCCTACGATAGACCAAAAACTACTATGCGCAACTTTGCTCTGTGTTCTCAGTGCGCTACAGAATACGAAGATCCCAAAGACCGTCGTTTTCATGCTCAGCCAAATGCCTGCTTTATCTGTGGTCCACGACTGCAATTTTGCTATTCTGCAGACAACAATGATGAAATTGTGGGCAATATAGATGCCACCGATGATAATGGCGATGGCAGCAAAGACATCACCTTTGAACGCACACGCTCGCAAGCTGCGCTGACAGAGGCTACCGAAGTCCTCGCACAGAGCAAAATACTTGCCATAAAGGGCCTGGGTGGCTTTCAACTTGCCTGTGATGCGCGTAGCGAGAGAGCTGTCAGTCGCCTGCGTGACCGCAAGTTTCGCTGGGGCAAGCCTCTTGCCGTCATGTTTGCAAACATAGAGCAAGTCGCACGCTACGTTGAGCTAAGCGAACACGAACAAGCAATACTTGCAGGCAGCGTACGCCCCATCGTATTGTGCAAGCGTCGTGAAGTCCCTGATGGCGGACCAGACCTTGCCCTGTCAGTTGCCCCAGGGCTAGACGAAGTTGGAGTAATGCTGCCCTATACTCCATTTCACCATTTACTGCTAGAAGAATTTTATGGTCCACTGATTATGACTAGTGGCAATGTTAGTGGTGCGCCCATTGTTTGCGACAACGCAACTGCACTGAAACAACTCAGCTCTGTTGCAGATGCATTTTTAATGCACGACCGTCCCATTGCAGGACGCTATGATGACAGTGTCGTGCGTGTAGTGGACAATCAATTGCAAATGATACGGCGCGCACGTGGCTATGCGCCCATGCCTGTAAAAACTACCGTAAAGCCTGCGCCTGCAGTTGCCACCAGTCCTGTTTCCACAGATGCACAGAATGAAGCTGCCGATATCCTCGCAATCCTTGCAGTAGGCAGTGAACAGAAAAATACCTTTGCCCTTGCTGACAGCATCAATGGCAGTGACGGCGAACAGTCAAACTATACCTTTGTCTCACAGCACATTGGCGACCTTGAAAATAGCGAAACACTTGACGCCTTTACTGACAGCATTGAGCAATACCAGCGCCTATTTAAGATCGTTCCACAGGTCATTGCACATGACTTGCATCCCGAATACCTCTCAACTAAATGGGCTCAGGTGCAAGAAGAACAAAGCGCATCTAGCAAAAACCCCATCCAACTGATTGGCGTGCAGCATCACCACGCACATATCGCAGCAGCAGCTGCACAACACGACATTACAAGCCCCGTCATTGGCATTGCCTTTGACGGCACAGGATATGGTACTGATGGCACGATCTGGGGTGGTGAAGTGCTGATTGCCAGCACCAATACACCAACTTTTGAACGTTATGCTCATCTGCGTCCCTTCGCCTTGCCCGGTGGAGCAGGTGCCATTAAGCGACCCATCCGTACCCTGTATGCGCTGCTAGACAGCTATGGTCTGCGCGACCATCCTGCTGCGCTACGTATTGCCCGCAGGCTAGAACAGCACGAAGGCGAAACAATGCTTGCCATGGTGCAGCGCGAGCTGAACACTCCCCTAACCTCATCGATGGGACGTCTATTTGATGCAATTGCATCCCTGCTGGGAGTAGCTGATGATGCGGCATTTGAAGGCTCGCCCGCTATGATGCTTGAAGCAATGAGCACTGATTTGAATGTGCGGCACACTCCCCCACATTATCGCTTTGCTCTGCGCGCAAATAATGCAGCTCACACAGACACAGATGCGAAGAGCTCCCACAGCTCAACAAGCAGCAACGCTTCAATGCACACAGCGCAAGTAATCATCGACCCAGAGCCCGTGATTCGTGCCCTCCTTGATGACCTTGTGGCAATGGAAGACAGCGAAAGCGACCTAACTACCGCAGAGTTATCTCGCCGCTTCCATGATGCAGTAGTAACTATGGTTGGTGATGTCAGCACAAAAGCAGCTCGTCAGTACGGACTGGATACCGTAGCCCTATCAGGAGGCGTCTTCATGAATCGTCTACTGCTCACAGGCTCACAACAAATCTTAAGTGCGAAAGGTCTCTATGTAGTCACTGACGAACAGTTGCCCCCCAATGATGGGAATATATCTTTTGGGCAATTGGTAATCGCCCAAGCACACCTAAGCACACCAGTCAATTTAGTAGTGTAAAATGAACGGTAAGTTGTACATACTTTAGGAGGATCTTGTGCTAAGAGCTACTACACTCATGAAATTTGCTGCCATTGCTACTTTAAGCACCTTTGCTGTATTTGCACTAATGGGCTGTGGTGGTGGTCCCCTACAAGTTGGCGATGTCTTTGACAATCCTCTTGAGTATCAGCAGCCATTCGAGCTAACTGCCACCGTCACACAAATTTCTCCTGATCATCCCGCTACCTTTGCCATCGTAGACAATGTCTATATTTTGGGCTGCGGATATCTAAACTGTGGAACCACTAGAATGCTTGCAAACAACGTGGGTGGCTCACCTATGCCTGTGCCAGGCGATGTCGTTGACATGACTGGCAGATTTGAATATGTGGGAGCCATGTGGGTCTTTATGGCAGACAGCATCACCGTTGAAGATAACGTTATGCATCGTCTGTTCACGCAACCGGCCGAATAGTTAACCTCTGCCAAAGAAGCGAGCGGCAGCGGGTGCTTGCACACTGCGCTGTTCAGCACTAGACGGACTTTGTCCCTCTATCAAACATTCAAAGTCAATTGCCTGCAGTGAAGAATCAGGAAATAGCCTAACCATTTTTCCTGTATCTGCCTTGATGGCCGCTGCCAGATTGATACCTGCAGCAGTTACAATTTCATAAGTTTCATCATTGATGGCAAAAAGGAAGGACTGCTGTTTACTGCTCACAACATAGTTGCGCAGCCTGCGGTCAATTTCTATTCTGCGCGTTGCTGCAGATAGACGTCGTCCCTGTCCTGCACAATATGAACAGACTTCACTAATCGTTTGAAATAAGCCATCAGAGATGTTCTTGCGCGTAATCTCAACCAAGCCCAAACTGTCAAGTCCCACAAGCTTTGTTCGCGTGCGATCGCGTGCAAGTAATTCCTGCAATTCTTCAAGCAGCTTTTCCTTGCTGGCATCTAATTGCATGTCGATGAAGTCGATGATAATAATTCCGCCCAGATCACGCAAACGTAACTGGCGAACTGCTTCTATCGCTGCCTCAAGGTTTGTTTTAAGCAGTGTATCTTCAAGCGTACGCTTGCCTACAAAACTGCCTGTATTTACATCAATGGTGACTAATGCTTCTGTTTTATCAATAACAATTGAGCCGCCACTGGGCAGGGAAACTTCACGTCGCAATGACTGTGCAATCGCATCTTCAATGTCGTAGCGGTTGAAAAGCGGCTCACCGCGACTACGGTACAGATTGACACGCTTTACCAGCTCGGGAGCCGAGCGCTTCATCAGTCCTACAACCTTGTCATAGGTCTGTCTGTTGTCAATGGTCAGACTACTGTATTCAGAAGTAAAGATATCACGTGCACTGCGCATAGCAAGATCAACCTCTGTGTACAAGACATCAGGCGCTGCAACCTCAATACTTTGCCGCTTAACACGATCCCAGATGCGCGTTAGTAGCTTAATGTCAGCAATAATATCTTCTGTGGCAGCATCTTTTGTGGCAGTACGTGCAATGGCACCAACACCTTCTGATAATTCGTGCTGCATTAGCGCAATCAGTTCCTCACGCTGCGATTCCCCGATCTTCTTTGACACAGCACGGCGATCACTATAAGGCAAAAGCACAAGGAAACGTCCTGGTATGGACAATTCCATCGTCACGCGTGCACCTTTTGTGCCCATTGCATCTTTGACCACTTGCACCATAACGGTTTGCCCTACTTGTAGGTAGCTTGAAATCTGACGCGCAGACTCAACCCTTTCACCATCAACGCGCAAATCATCAATGTATAAGTAAGTGTTTTTCTCAAGCCCGATATCAACAAAGGCTGCCTGCATACCAGGCAGAACATCGGTAACTTTACCTAAGTAAATGTTGCCCACGACACTGCGTTTGGCACGCTCGATATACAGCTCGACCAGCTGCTTATCCTCACATATGGCAACGCGAAGCTCTGAATGGTCTTGCGAGATGAGCATCTCACGTGTAATTGATGTTGCCATCACTCCTTGCCCCTCATAGATTGCCTAGACCCGTCCGCAATGGACGCGCTCTGCCTAGGGCGGCTCATCCTGCAACGATTACAGCGGTAGGCGCAAACCGCCCTCTCCATCATCTAGATAGAGTGCTGTTCTTTGCAGCTTCACTGAGCCTATGTCTGGGGCAGGAAGATCTGCCGCACGAAACAATGCTGCGAGCAGAGCGTCGGGGCGCAGTGACCCCTGAGGGGAGATTCGCAGAGTCAGCCCAATCTGTAGCGCTGACCCCTTTGTCACCACATCTATGTCTTTCGGGACATGCATGGCCGAATCAAAAACTTTTGTCTTGTCTTTGAGCTCTACTTCCAGTGTGTCGCGTGCCTGCAAGGCTGCCAACCCCGCTTGCAATTGCTGTGCCAGTTCCTCTGGCTGGACGTCCGCGCTAATATCTGCAAACGCATCCTCTATTGTAGCGCAGATAGCTTGTGCGCAAATCGCAGCGTTGAGTGACGGCTCTTTTGTGCCGACATAGGCAGCATCAAGCACAGGCAAGTAGTCAGTTTGAACTTCATTCAGACAGCGGAGTGCGTCCATAGGCTTTACGTAGGTCATCAGGGTAAGATCACAGTACTCGCGCTTGCCTGCAGCGGCAACGCTAAGAGCAGGACCTGTGGCAAGACGCATCTGGGGATTGAAGCCCTGCGAGACAGCATAGGGCAGTCCGCTACGTCTAACAAGACGCGTCAAGTAGCGCTGAACTTCCAGGTGAGATAGAAAGCGTCCACGACCTTGTTTTGCATAAGCTATGCGTAAGCGAAAAAGTGTCGGATTAGTCATGGCGCGCACCTGCCCGCACTGTGTCATCTGCAAGGTGAATGTCAACATTGAGGTTGTCGCAGACATCACAATTGCTGCAAGTATCAAAAGCACAGTCTGGGGTAAACTGTTCATTGCGAGCTGCTGCCGCCTCATCAAGCAACCAATCTGTGCTGACTCCTGCATGTAGGTGACTCCAAGGCAGCGAATCCTGTGAATCTAGTCTATTGTTAATAAGTGATTCTAGGTTGACGTTAAGATTGTTCGCAGCCGTTTCCCAGTAATCAAAGTCAAAATTATCTACGTAGGCAACAGCTCCCTGCGCACTGCGCCAGACCTCCTCGATTAATGGAGCGATTTCTCGTCCGCCACGTGCAACAAGTCCTTCAATAAAGGAACCCGATGCGTCATGCCAGCTGAGCTTTATGCCCTTGCGAGGAATCGCCCCTTGGAGGATTTTCTGGCGACGTAACGTTTCTTCTGGCAGCAATTGCGGCTCCCACTGAAAGGGTGTATGTGCTTTAGGCACAAAAGTTGAAACGCTGACCGATATTTGTACTGAACCGCGCTTGCTAGGATTGACATTTTCGCGTGCTGTATGCAAAACCTGCTTGACCAGATCACCTATAGCGGTAACATCTTCATCGGTTTCGGTAGGCAGTCCAATCATGAAGTACAGCTTCACGCGCGTCCAACCATTTTCAAAGGCATAGGCAACAGTATCAAGGAGCTGTTGGTCAGTAACACCCTTATTGATGACATCGCGCAGACGCTGCGATCCTGCTTCTGGTGCAAAAGTTAAACTGCTTTTTTTAGAAGCTCCTGTTCCCCTGTCAGCTAGAATGCGCACGAGATCAATGCTGAAGTTGTCAACGCGCAGTGAAGGTATGCTGACGCTAACGCCGGTACCAGCAAAACGTCGCTTCAGGCGCTGCAAGACTTCTTCAATCAAGCTGTAATCTGTAGTGGACAATGACGTCAGTGAGACCTCGTCAAAACCCGTGCGCTCTATGCCCGTTACCGCAGCTGCAACAATGCTATCTGCACTACGTTCACGCACCGGACGATAGGTAATGCCCGCCTGGCAAAAACGACAACCGCGTGTACATCCACGTCTGACTTCTACGGTAAGGCGATCATGAATAAGCTCTGCATAGGGAACCATTAGACAAGCCGGAGTGAAGTCTGCGCTATGAAAGTCATGTGCAACACGACGCATGATTGGCTCAGCTTGCACACCGCTATCGAAAAGACAGGGCACATAAACACCAGGTATTTGCGCTAAAGCTTCCATCTGCATCTGCCTGCTAGGTGATGTATCGCTCGCCTGCAAATCACGTAGCGCAATTAAAATGTCACTTAGCGCTCCCCCATCAGCTTCGCCCAAAAACACAGCATCAACAAAGGGTGCAATAGGCTCTGGATTATAGGCAGCAGGACCACCCACAATAACAAGTGGCATATCTGCTGTGCGATCCGCAGCACGCACAGGTAATCCACTCAAATCAAGTATCTCAAGCACTGCAGGAAAGCACAGTTCAAATGGCAGAGTAATGCCCAACACGTCAAGTTTATTTACTGCCGTGCAATCTTCAAGCGTAAACAGTGACAGCTGCTGTTCTTTCAGCAACGTAGCCATGTCCTCGCCTGGCAGAAATGTGCGCTGTACGCGAACACCCTCTACTCTGCTCGCCTGATCGTACAACACATGCAGCGCCTGATTGGACTGTCCCAATTCATAGGCAGCTGGATAGCACAGTCCAACATTAAGTTGCACTTGTGATGATTGCGACAGTGGCAAGTGCGGCACCCCATATTCGCCATTAATATAGCGCGAAGGACGCTCAACGTGTGCAAGCAGTGGTTCAATTTTCGACCACAATGTATTGCTGCCTTCTTCTATATCGGTCACTGTGCACCTGCATGAAACAATTGTGAGCAATCACGCCAGTTGTATAGAACAACATCACCTACTTGCGCAGTTTTTCCTGTATAGATTATGGATTTTTCACCTATTCTATAATGGGAATCCTGTATGAGGCTTTCAAAAAAATCTAGCCCTGCCCGAAAATTCGACGCATAGGTTTGCGCTGACTTGATTTCTACAAGAGTGAGCGTTAATCCATCCTCTACGATGAGGTCAAGTTCTTTACCTTTTGCATCTCTGTAGAAGTAAAATTTGCTTGGCAATTCAAAATTTGCTCTTTGCTTGAGTGCTTCAGCAATGCAGAAATTTTCAAAAATATTTCCTATGAGCGGATGTGCAAAAAGCTCATTTGCACTCCTTATCCCCAACAGTCTACACACAATCCCTGGATCAGTAAAATACATTTTTGCTGACTTTATATGGCGCTTACCCAGATTAGAATGGAACGGCTGCAGGCGAACTAAAAGAAAAGATGCTTCAAGTATCGACAGCCAATTTTCTATTGTCTTTGCATCAACACCAACATCATTCGAGAGTGAAGCATAATTGACAAGGTTGCCAACCCTTCCTGCAAGAAGTGCTAGGAATTTGCGAAAGAGTGCTAAATTGTGTACATTCGTAATTTGCTTAACATCTCGCTCTATGTAAGTTGCCAAATATTGATTGTAGTAGTCGAGAGGCGTCACATCGCGATCGTAAACTGCCGGGTAGCACCCTTTTAACAGCTGTTCATAAACATCATCTGCTGGATTTGTCGTTTTCGCAATTTCAGTAAGCGCAAATGGGAACAGGTTCAAATATGCAGCTCGTCCCGCCAAAGATTGGCTTATCTTTTCAGAAAGTAGTATGTTTTCTGATCCCGAAAGCAAAAAATTGCCCATTTCTTTTTGTTCGTCAGAAAGCACTTGGATGTAGGAAAGCAATTGAGGCATTTTCTGAACTTCATCAATGATGACATTTTTGTTATTGGTTCGAATAAAGCCACCAGGATCAGCCTCGACCAAAACAAAGGTATCAGGATCTTCTAAATTGAAATAATGATAGTCTGGCAGCATCTGCTGAAGCAGAGTTGTCTTTCCCGACTGTCTGGGACCTGCCACAACCACTACTGGAAATCCATTCATGAGTCGTGCTAGAGTTTGCTCAATATCTCGCTTAATCATGCCAGCAGTATAGCAGACATTGGTGCAAATCAGGAATATTTTTCCCGATTTGCACCACAACTAATACGAAATTGTGGCCACGATAGAAGTTAGCTTGTTGTTTTCTGCCTCAGTTAGCAGAGTCACATCTGATTTGCCTGCGCCAGATATTTGAACGTAGCTCTGCCCAATTAGGAGAATATATGATGAAAAGCCGTCTTCTTCCTGCCTACGCACTTCAATAGTACCTACCTCAATATCAATACTAGTAAGTTTATAGCCTTGATAGTCTGCAACTTCATGATTGAAAAATAATTCTTCGTATTCCTCAAGTGACATTCCCAGATCATCTAACCCAAAAGACAAATCTGTAACAAAAACTAGAATTGAAAAGTCATCACTGCTTGAACTGGCATGATCTTGCCCCCTAATCCTGTACCACTTTCATAGTTAGTAGAATAGCACTACTACTTTGAAAGGAATAATCATGGCAAGAAAGCATTACAAGCCAGAACAAATCGTTGTAAGCTTGTACAAATTCCGCCAAGATTTAGATAGGAGAACTGTCCTGAAATGGACAGACTCTGCCAATTACTTTTTGCTTGATTCTTGCAACTGATCGTCCGCAGAGACATACGTATCGCGGATTTTTTGCAAATTCATGTGATACGGAACCGCTATTGTAGCAGTGTCTTTATAGTCACGTAAGGCACGCGTTAGGAAGTAGGCTGTCTGATTATGCAGCAGATTATCATAGTAGTGGTCAAAGGTAATGCGCGTCATAACAACGGCAATGCTGTGACCACTTTCAAGCCTTGCTTCTTGGTCATCAAGGAAATTAACGATAGGCGTTGCAAGATCACGATAAGGACTTTTGAGAACTACAAGCGGCACACTCACTCCTAGTTCGCGGTATTGACGACGGAATTCCTGCTCTGCATCTGCGTCGCGCGCAACGTGCAGCAGTGTGACGTTGTTGCTAAGTTCGTTGGCAAAATTGATATTCTTGAGTATTGCACGTGTCATCTTGTGCGCAGGAACGTAGCAGGCAATTTTGCCGCTAGTCTCACTAG
The DNA here is from genome assembly GCA_009785795.1 of Coriobacteriia bacterium. Classification (GTDB taxonomy): domain Bacteria; phylum Actinomycetota; class Coriobacteriia; order WRKU01; family WQUG01; genus WQVN01. The sequence goes on along the minus strand of WQVN01000007.1, from coordinate 71 downwards.
GATGATAATGTTTTTGATAGTCTGCCCGTGTTATTTGTAGACTTCGATCATAGTCTGCATAGTGACGATGG
>WQVN01000006.1 GCA_009785795.1 Coriobacteriia bacterium | reverse complement strand
TGTCCAAAGCTTATATAGTGTCGCAGGAAGATGAGCAGTACTATAAGGATAACAATGCCAGCGAAGATTTGGCAGCCGATGCGAACGAATTTCGATGAGTCTTTGTAGCGCAAATAGATCCAAGCGATTAGTGTGTTTTGAAGTGCGGCAGCAATGGCGAAAATGGTGGTAGTTACAATTATTGTCGCTCCAACTTCAATTCTTAGAAGGAGTTCGCTCAAGAAGGACAAAAGCCAAGGAGCAAGCCAGATTACATACCCTCTAGCAAAAATGGCATACACTTTAATGAATCCCATGATGGGCAATGATAGTAAAAATACAGCCACCAAGATGACGCAATTAACCTGCGCTAGCTTTGCACGCTTCTTTAATGGCTGGTTAGCCTCTGATTTTGTTCTCATTGCACCTATCCTCTTGAAATAAGTACCCTACGCTTAATAGTTTAGCAATGGAGTAGCTACACAGTTCACTTGGGTACACTGCACCAAAGAATTATGTGGCATGTTCCTTATGAAAGCTGTCCAATGCCTTAATGTCATATTGGCATGAGCTGCTCACACGATTATTGTAGCAGTATAAAGCGCTTAATCTGGGCGTCACAAAAGTGCATTTCCAGATAGGTACTGGTAGTGGCAGTTGGAATTGGGACAATGAGGACACCTTCGCTCCAGGGCAGAAGATAGTTTTGACTCCGGAGTAAATTTATAGCTTGAAGTACACTTGGCTAGAAAAAATCGTATTATTACAACCATTAATCACTATCTGATGGTATGATTGAAACGTGTTGAATTCGATAGTACACATGAAGAGGCTGCGAAATATAGCAGCCGTTTTGATTTTCGTCTTTTTGCTCTTAGTGCTTGCATCACTACAGGTGCAAGCTGCTCATGCTGTCTCATTGCAGGATTTACAGCAACAGGCTCGTGCGGCTTCTTCACTTGTTGCAGAGACAGAGGAATCACTCGCTACGGCACAGGATGCTTTGGAACGCGCATCAGAAGTGCTGGAGGAAACTGAAGCAGAGATCGAAAGAACAGAATCCAGAATTGGAGAAATCAAAGAAGATATTTCTCACAACAGAGAAAACTTGACACGTCAAGCTGACTTTATGTATCGATCAAATAATTTGGGATACATAAAGATGCTCTTTTCTGCTAACGACCTATCAGACTTTCTCGATACTTTCCGATTTGTGAATATGTTGGCAGGTAATGATGCTCAAACTCTAGATGACTTGCACAATCAAAATCTTCAACTAGAAGAAGCTTTTAGCGAGCTGGATGAACTGCGTGATCAGCAAGTGGCCACTGAGGCTGCACGCAGAACTGATGTGGACTCTGTTCAGCAACTACTTGACGAGAATCGTGCCGCTGCATCGGCCGCTGAAGCAACGGCTGCAGCGGCGGCCAGAGCAGAGCAGCAGACAGCTACAGCGCGACAAGCCGCTGCACCAACGGCTCCTCAGGCAGCTGAAGAAGATCAGGAATCTGCTCCAGAGTCATTACCACAGGTATCGGCTGACAAGCACCAGCAAATGATCGACATGGACGCTCGCTTTCCAACTTTAAGCCGACACGAGCGGGCATATTTCATCAGATACTGGCTTGCCTACTATCAAGGAAGAATGGGGACATCGCTTCCTTCAGGCGATAAAGCGGTGGGGATATCTCTTTTTGAAACGGGACTTGGTGAAGCAGGAGTCGGTCGCCCACACATGAAGAATCTATTTGGGAACAAAATAGACCACAATGGCAGGTTTCATCCGAATTTCCCTGCTTACAGCAATCACAGAACATCAGTAAAGGCAATCGTAGTTTACTACCAGATGTATCCGCAGGGCTTTAGCCTGTGGCGCAATCTTTCTAGCTCACTAGGAAGATAAATACAAAGAGAAGGAGTACTTCAGTATGGCTGGATATAAGCTTGTGGTAAGCGGAGATCATGAAGCTGCAAGAGGGATTATGATTAAGACCATGCAGGGTCAAGACTTTTCGATGGAGCCAACAGGTGATTGGTCGGCTCGTGCAGAACGTGGCTCAAAAGGAGCATCGCTTGCACTGGGCGCACTCGCAGGAAAGTCGGGACGTCATTTAATACTTGATATCGCTTGCTCGCCTAGCGATGATGGAAATTTCACCATAATGCTCACTCAGAGTACCAGCGGCATGTCGGGTGGACTTATTGGAATGAGCCAAGCAAAAAAGGCGTACAATGAGGTTTATGAGTCACTTGTTGCTGCTTTCCAATCGGCGGGAACGTTTGTTGCTGGTGAAGCTGTTAAATAAGACAGAGGATCTTAGCACTACATAAGCTATTCGGTAGTAATCGCACGTACAAACTGGTTGATTCTGTCATCGTTGATGGTGTCTGAGTATTCTACCTTTTTAGCGACAGCTTTCATGACTAGACGTTCTACCGCGTTAGCTTTTTTCGGATCAAAGATGCCGCCCAGAAGGCTTGTCGTGGTTGCGTGTTCGCGAATACTTTGTGGAAAGTTATCCAGAAAATCTTCTTCCTCTTTGCTGGGATCCATGCCGCTAACAAAAAGTCCAAGCTTCTTTGTCATGAGTGCACTTTCATTCTTTGCAAGGAATTCTTTGACTTCTTTACGAACTGTTCCTGCATAGATGGCGCTGCCAATGACAGTGCAGTCGTAGTTGCTTAGATTGGGCAGGTTACCTTCTTTTAAATCATGGATTTCTGCATCTTTCATTTGCACAGAGATGCGAGTAGCAATTTCACGAGTGGCACCGTGCTTTGTAGCATAGACGATGAGTGTTTTCATGGGTGTACTCCTTTTGCCTGTTTCTTCCATCATGCTTTCCTTAAGGTACTGATAGGTTTCCATAGTAGCCTATTCGTGCAAAAGCTAATTTTTCTTTAAACTGGCAATTTTCTGGCAGACGAGCACATCCATACCTGTGGCTTAGACGGTCAAAAGGCAAATCTGTTTGCTAGAATTACTTCTTATTTCTGGTAGTCGCTTTGTTGGGAGGTGCGTATGTGGCGTGGGTATGGATTTGCCTTGCTTGCCGCCCTTTGCTGGGCAGCAGGAGGGCTTGCTGCAAAGTGGCTCGAAATAGATCCAGCAGCAATGACAGGCATACGATCCATCGTTGCTGCCGTTGCTCTGGGTGCACTTCTTCTGATTTTTAAGCGCGATGCGTTCAAACTGCAAAATCCTAGGCGCGACATTCCATTTCTGCTAATCTTTGGCATCTTTGGGCAGGCGGCCATGTCCTACACTTATCTACAGGCTATAGCTCATAACCCTGTGGGCATTGCTATCTTGATGCATTATTTGGCACCAGTAGTTTCGCTGCTCATTGGTGTGATTTTTCTACGTCAGAAACCAAAACTGTTGGCAGTTGGCGGTGTCGGACTTGCGGTGGTTGGGTGTGCCCTTGTTGTGGGGATCATCAATCCTGCTGGCACGAATGTTACGGCTCTTGGCTTTTTCTGGGGAATGGCAAGTGCCGTGTTTTTCTCGCTATATGCAGTTATGGGCAACCAGGTCAAAGAGCGCTTCTCTGCTTTTACGCTGCTGTTTTACGGATTGGTAGTATCAACAGTTCTATGGCTGGCTATTGCTGGTCCAACTGCCGTATTGACACCCATCTTCACAGCTGAAACTGCGCTGCCACTACTCGCAGTAGGTACGCTGTCTACCTTGCTGCCATTTGCAGCATTCCTTATGGCAGTGAGGCGAATCCCCGCAGTTAATGCAGGCATTACCGCCATGGCAGAGCCCATTATAGGTGTTATTGGTGGCGCTCTTATTTTTGGCGACCTAATTACTGGCAGTTTTGTCATCGGTGGCATTCTTATATTGATTGCGATAGTGGCGATACAGGTAGCGGACGCATGGTCTTAGGGTGCCCTTCACGTCCTAAGAAGATTTAGGTCTGCTACAATCGTTGTGTTTGAAATGGATAAATCGCTAGGAGAATACTGTGAAATATGATGTATTGGACATGAGTCTTGCTGACGCAGGACGTGCACGTATTGAGTGGGCACAGCGCGACATGCCAGTGCTTGCGGAAATTGGTGAGCGCTATGGACGCGAAAAGCCTTTTGCAGGTATTCGCGTAGGTGCTTGCATGCACGTCACAACCGAGACTGCGAACTTAATGCGCGCTCTTGTGGCTGGTGGGGCAGAGGTAGCACTATGTGCGTCCAACCTACTCTCGACTCAAGATGACGTTGCAGCAGCGTTAGTTAAGTATTACGATGTTCGGGTTTTTGCCATCAAGGGTGTTGATACAGAAACCTATTACAAGCATATCGACAGCGTGATTGCATTTGAACCTCACATTACGATGGATGATGGTTGTGACGTGGTAAGTCGTATCCACGAGGACTTTCCGCAAATTCTTGATGGCATCATTGGCGGAACTGAAGAAACTACCACAGGCGTCATTCGTCTGAAGGCTATGGCAGCAGATGGTGCGCTAAAGTATCCCATTGTTGCAGTAAACGATGCCAACACAAAGCACATGTTTGACAATCGCTATGGTACCGGGCAGTCAACCATTGACGGTATTGTGCGTGCAACCAACCGTCTACTTGCAGGACGAACTGTAGTAGTATCTGGCTATGGTTGGTGTGGCAAAGGTGCTGCTATGCGCGCAGAGGGCATTGGTGCAAACGTCATAGTGTGCGAGATTGATCCATTGATGGCACTTGAAGCAGTCATGGATGGCCATCGTGTCATGCCTGCAGCAGAAGCAGCAAAAGAGGCTGATGTGTGGATTACGGTTACAGGCAACATCAATGTTATTGATGAAGCCATGTTTGCAAACCTAAAAGATGGTGCAATCATCTGTAATAGTGGTCACTTTAATGTCGAGATTAACATCCCTTGGCTACGCGAGAATGCCGTATCTTCACGCACCGTAAAACCTCTAGTGGAAGAGTTTGTTCTTGCTGATGGACGTACTATTTATTTATTGGCTGATGGCAGACTAGTCAACTTGGCTTGCGCAGAGGGGCATCCCGCAAGTGTTATGGACATGAGCTTTGCCAATCAGGCGCTCGCAGCAGAATGGATGCTTGCAAATCGCGACTCTATTCAGCCAGGTGTTATCGACATGCCACGTGATATTGATGATGAAATTGCACGGGTCAAGTTAGAGTCCATGGGCATCAAGATTGATGTGCTAACGCCTGAGCAAGAAAAGTATTTAGGCAGTTGGACAGAGGGTACGGTATAGGCTATACTAGCGGGCGCGCTATGGCGATGCGGAGCAACCCACCGCTTTAGCGCGCTTATTGCATCTAGTGTGACTAACGTGGGTCATTAGCTCAGCTGGCAGAGCAGCGGACTCTTAATCCGAAGGTCGAAGGTTCGACCCCTTCATGACCCACCAGAAACCAATATGATGAAAATTCTGAACAAAATTTGGAATAGCATGAAGGCAATTGTGTTGTTGGTGTTGACAATTGCGCTGCTTATTGTGGGTGGTCTGCTTGCGACAGTTGGTCTGACTGTGGTACTGATAGTTGCACTGGCCTTAGGACTGGTAGGCACAGTTGCCTTTCTCATTTTTCGTAAGCGCCTAATTAGGTCTATGAGCGAATCTGTGACAATATATAGTGAGCCAGTAATGATTTACGAAGTTGACAATCACGGCGACAGTCATGAGCAGGCAAAGCCACTGGAAGCTTTGCCACCCGGCAATGATGCAGCAGAGTAATTACTGGCAGAAATGAGGAGATTAACTGCCTGAATCATATCCAGCATCCCTCTTTCTGACCTCTGCCTAGGGGAAGCGCCAGACGGTGATGTGCTGTGCTGGAGCTTCTTTGCTGGAACCTTCCCTAAGGACGATATCTACCATGTCACCCTCTCTGATATCGTAGGGGCTTGCTCCTATTGCTACGGGAATAGCGACTTTGAACTCATCAATTCGCCAGATATCTATCCCCGTCATGTTGTCAAAGTATACTTTTTGCTCATCATCTGTTGATGCAGCCAATAGAGTACCGTCTTCCATTTCGTCTGTTTCGATCAGTTCGATGATTACACTATTTGTAGTTGCTTCAAGTACCGTGCCCTTGAGATCAGACTCTTGCTGTAATGGATCGGTTGTATTTGTGCTTATTATTTCCATGTTGCCTGCAAGTCCAATTTGCATGTCCAAATTGGCTACTACGGCCGAGTTAAAGAAAAGGAACATGCCTAGAAATGATAGTGCCACATAGGTAATGCCCTCATTTCGCAGTATGCTTGATTGTGGCTGGACGTGTTCTCTTGTCTGCAGTTGCGCCTTTTTGCGATCGCTCATTTTGCGAGCACGATAGCTGTCGATAAACTTGAATAGACTGTAGCCGACTACTACTCCCAGAGTATTTGCAATTAGGTCATCAACGTTGGTGCCTCGCATTGTGAATAGTTGACTTAGTTCGATGGCCAGCGAGAAGCAAAAGCCTGCCAATGCGATTCGCTTCCATGAGCGCATTGTTGGCCAGAGTGCTGAAAGAAATAATCCCAGTGGTACCGTCATTGCTATATTGAGTGCAAAAAATAGAAAACCGAGCTGGTCATCAGTAAAGGACATGAAGGGAACTAGGTGGATAGTATCCATGTTGATTCGTGCGTTGTTGCCGATGATGCTCCACAGTGTTCCCATGCCCGTGATGCGATATACATTTAGTAGATAGAAAATAAACAGTGAAGTCCACGCAAAGTGCGACCTTTTAAGCAATTTTCCTGTGCGGAGGCTCTCTCGACGAAGTAGCGTAACTTGGAAAATGATACACAGGCTAAAACAGGCAGCAATTGCCAAGGCGGTAGTTGCAGGTGCTGTTGCAAGGGTAAAAAATATTCTACCAAAGGTCATCGCAAATAATTCATTCATGTAAAATCTCTTTTCCTGCTTTAAGCAGCAATCGCACAAATAGACAATACTGGCAAAATGGCCAGCTCGTCAGCCCTTAGATTATCCAAAGACTGACAGCTGATGTGTGTGAATGCTCAAGTTTTGAGCCAAAGATTCACTTCAAATTGGTCACCACTGACTTGAACTGCTAATCTTCCGCCCATAAGCTCTGCGAGACTTTTTGCAATGTAGAGACCAAGGCCGCTGCCTTCAGTATGGCGTGACTTATCGCCACGCATGAATTGCTCTGTTAGCTCATCGCCTGTTTGATCAAGGGGTTCAGATGAAGTATTTTTCAGAATGAGCTTGACCATGCCTGTATGACCGCTTTGTTGAACATTTTCAAATTGCGCGAAAGTGCGTGTGCCCTCTAAGGAGTATTTTGCCATGTTGCTAAAAAGATTTTCTAAGATTCGCCATAGGTGACGAGGATCAGCGCTTGCTGTGAATTGCGTATCTGTTGGGATAAGTACAAAGCTTAAGTTCCGACGAGTAAATTGGCCATCGAATTCTCCTGCAACTTGCCAGACAAGTTCTGTTAGGTTTACAGGTTGGACATCAATAGATATGTTTCCTGTAGCTGCTTTTGAAGCTTCGATAAGATCACTCGTCAGAACTTTTAGACGTATCGATTTTCTGTCCAACACTTCTACATAGTCATTGAATTTCTTATCGAATTCTTCATCATCGCGCGACAGATTTTGCAGCAGTCCAGAGTAGTTAATGATTGAAGTAAGCGGTGTTTGAATGTCGTGAGATACATTGGTGATAAGCTCAGACTTAAGGCGCTCTGCTCGGATCTTATCCTGATGGGCCTCTTCATATTTTTGCTCGTAAATTGCATTTAGTGAAAACAGAAAGCTGTTAAGGTAGGCTACTGCAAAAATGATAAGTGCTGATATTGCAATGAGGATAAAATTGAATTCTCCCCAAAAAACTTGCTGTGTAATTACCCAGAAGAAAACAATTCCGACTGCAAAAGCTAAAGTCGTAAAAGCACTTATTATTCCATTTAAGGGCTTGCGAATAAAATGGATTATTCTTGACCACTTTAGCAGGAAGTAAAGTGTGGGCATTGAAAACATTGCAAAGAGAACAAGTGCGCTGTCCCACGAAAAGATGCTGCGAAAAAAGATGTGTCCGCCAGAACTTATCATCATAAGTGCAAAGATGTAGGCACCTAGCAGCAAGATGACCTTTATTACATTATTGTCAACCTTGAGCATGTTTGAGAGCTTGTCCATTATTTCTGCCGTCACTCCTGCAGGAGTAACCTGTCTATCACCCACTACAATTTTTACTAAAGCTTCGTCTGTGCTAGCTGTATTTGTTGTTGAATCTGTCATTGTTTGCGCACCACCTTATATCCCAGACCATACATCATTTTCAGGTATTGAGGCTCTTTAGGATTAACCTCAATTTTTTCTCTAATGCGCCTAACATGAACCGATACTGTTTTTGACACTTCAAAAGCTGGCTCATTCCACACTGATTCATATATTTGCGTTGCGCTAAACACTTGTCCCAAATGCGATATAAGCAACTTCAAGATGTTGTACTCAAGTGCGGTGAGCTGCACCTCTTCTTCGGCAAGAGTCACTAGCTTTTGTCTGTCGTCTAGCATCAAATCACCCGTTTGATAAATATCTTGTGTTGCTTCAGTTGCTTGATCAGACCTTGTTTCTTTTGTGGTATTGTTTGCGGCACCTGTACTGTCCGCTTCGCGTATTCCACCTAGTCGTGCATATCGGCGCAGGGCTGCGCGTACGCGCGCCATTAGTTCAACGGGATTGAAGGGTTTTGTTACGTAGTCATCAGCACCCATGTTTAAGCCAAGGATGCGATCAGTGTCTTCTGCTTTTGCAGAGAGAAATATTATGGGAACGTTACTTTTCTCTCTCAAGTGCACTGCTGCCTGAATGCCATCCATTTGCGGCATCATAATATCGAGCAAAATCAGGTGAATATCGTGACTATTCATGGCATTAATTGCCTCAAGTCCATTGCTTGCCTGCAGTACATCGTAGCCTTCTTGCGCAAGATAGATATCGAGTGCATTGCGGATATCTACGTCATCATCAACTATAAGGACTGTGTAATTTGATTTATCTGGTGGCACCATTTTCAGCATCCTGTCTATCTGGTTGTGAACCGCAGTAAGGGTAATAGCGTACGTTCTTTATGCAGTAGGCATAAATAGTGCTATTCGTCCTTTTGTCATTCACTAGGCTAGTGGATAAATGCAAAGCTGAGATTGCGAAAAAGTTACAACATTATTAAGAGAAGCAAAGATTACTTCAAGACAAATATGCTATGTGATGTGCCCCTTGTGGTGCTTTCAGCAGAGATGCCTATTTTGACATTTGCTTGAAATAGCGTTCAATGATGCCGCGGTTTTGTGTGAGTTGTTGTTCCAACTGTGGACGTTTTTCTGGGTCTGCCAAGTCTAGCAATTTGTCGATATCTCTCCATAGTTCGTCAAGACTCAATTCGCCATCTTCGAATTTATCAAGGGCAGTATTCAGTATTTGCGTTGCCTGCTTGCGGTTATCCCCGCTGACGTTGTCCATGACAAAATCATAAATTCTATCCTGAATGAAGTTCACCATTATTCTCCTTCGTGCTAGAACCAAGACTCCAGCTGATACAAGAAACACAGTACTAATCCCTTCTTCTCCCACGTCACAGCCTATCATAGGCAATAGATGATTTTGGAAAAACAGACTCGTACCGTTACAATAGAGAAAGGGAGGATGTCCAAACATGCAAAAACGCTTACTTCATATATCAAAATGGACTTTTGTAGTTGCCACAATACTTGTGTCTCTGACACTGATAGTTTTTGGCGTGGTCTATCTGATTAACGCCGTCATAACATCTGATCCGACAGGAGTTTTTGGCGTACTGTTTTCATTTTTTGGGATACTGATGCTGTCGCTACTGATGAGAAGTTTTCGCTCTCTTACTGGCAAGGGTGATTCTGCAGATTCTAAGGAGAACCTCCAAAGTCAGGAGTCCCAAAGATAAGCATACTTAAAATGGCGAGAAATGTGAATGTGACCAAGACAACGCCCGCGAGTGTCGCAACAGCAAATCCTATTCGCAGCAGTATGCTTTTTGTGGACACTTTCTCACTCGCAGCTGGTGGATCTTGACTGTCTGAAGCATCAGAGGCGTCAAGTGTAACTCCACAGTCAGGACAAAACCTGCTAATCTGTACGATCTCATTTCCGCAGTCAGAGCAACGCATATATCTCCTGTCAACTAATTAGATTCGCTAACGGTATCATAAGGCCAGTCAGTAATTCCGCCAAAATCATAGACACTAGTGTAGCCCATGCTTAATAGTTCGCGTGCGGCTACTTCACTTCTGCGTCCGCTACGACAATAAATTAGGATGAGTGCGTTCTTGTCTGGCAGCTCGCTTGCGGCCTGACTGCCAATCTGATCATAGGGCAGTAGTAATGCGTCAGCAATGTGTTCTTGGGCAAACTCCTCTGGTGTTCTCACATCAACTAGGGTATAGGGCTCACCAGAATTCATTGCGTCCCTTGCTTTGCTTGCAGACAATAGTTGGTATGTGGCAGCTTGATAGGTCATGGCAGTTTCTTCACCTGCTGCGTTGTCGTTGCTGTTGTCCGTGCAGGCAGTAAGTAGCATGCCCATCATCGCAATCATAACCGTTATAGCAGCCATACGTGCTAGCCTCATAGTAGCCTCACATCCCAATCTGAGTTTAATCTGCAGCGAGTGTTTTCAGAATCTCGCGAGCATCATCTGCATCGTCTTCACGAACTAGAACCTGCATACCGCCGAGAGCAGCGTCTCCTGCAAGCAAGGCTCCATATCCTGTTGTAGTGTCACCACTGACAGAAAATTCAATGCCAGCCCCAATTAGCATCGATTTTGCAATGGCAATATCGCCCTGGCTCGTAGTATCAAGAACATCGACGAGCTGCATCTGACCCTCCTGTCGGCCTACTAACACTCTAGTGCCATTGTAGCAGTTGTAAAATTAGCGCACACTGCTTGTTGCCTGGTGTAAAATTACCCACAATGAGCAACAATTTCAATCCATGGTTCTAAAGGAGACACAATGCAGTGTATACAATGTAGAAAAAATATTGCACCAGACAACAATTTTTGCACTGCTTGTGGCACAGCAGTGCAGGATGCAGGACAGCCTCTGGTCAACGTAGATGTAGGTGCTGCAACAAATGACGGACAGACCTTATCATCAGAACCACAATCACTTGAAGAGAAGGTCAATGCAAAACTTGCGGCACTTGAACAGACATCTGCATCAATGCCTGGGACTGCACGTAATGTTCCAGACAACATAGGTTCTGTGCAGGGCTTGCCCCCCGTTATCGAATCATCACAGGGTGCACCTACTGCTGGAAGCTTTCAGCAAAGTGGAACATCTCCATTGGGAGCATTTCCGCAATCTGCATCATCAGCCAGCCCTTTTCAGAGCCCTGTACATCAGCCAAAAAAGAAAGGACTTCCTACGTGGGGGATTGTAGCAATTGTTGTGGGCGTTCTGCTTTTGATTGCTGCGTGCTGTATCGTTCCAGCAGTTTTGGTCTTTCAAGAATTGGAACAAGATCTTCAGGGCCAGTCAACATTTGGCGATCCAGGAATACTGGGCGGATCAAGCCTTCAGGAAATTGACGTAGAAGATATTCTTGCAGATGTTGATATTGACCCTGCAGTACTTGAAGTTATTGTTGGCGAATATGAAGAGATCGTGAGCTATGAAGGCGATAATGCTGATACTGCCCGTCGCACAGAGCATAATGGTCGTGGCGAATACTATACGTTTAATGCAGATTTAACTTTCACAATTGCCGAGGCTGACCGCAGAGATCATCCTTGGGATGAAGGCGTATTTTCTGTTACTCAGATAGACTTTGACAATCTGAGTAACTATGTCAATTCTTTTGATCGATCCTTCATGCTTTTTGTTGACGATCGAGCTACGTCTGACTGGTACCATTTGACCTTGTTTCACGTCTGGGATTCTGAAGTTCTTTATGAGAATAATCTGATTATGTCGATTGCAGATCCTGATGACATAATCATTTATCAAACGACCTTCGGACAGACTTCTGTTGTTGAGCGCACTACTCCGTAGGGATACTTGCAGAATAAATTGACAGAGAGCGTTCATTTTTTGAGCGCTCTCTGCATTTAGCATAGTGTTATTGCAGCAGTTATAGAATAGGCATTTTACCTGCCTGCTTAGTGTAGAATTGCCTTTGCTTGATGATAGGCTTTACATCCTTAAGGAGACATAATGCAGTGTACGCAATGTAGAAGTGATATTGTGCCGGGCGGCAAGTTTTGTACGAGCTGCGGTGCGCCAGTAGAAAGTGCAGAACAGGCACTGACTGTAGAGCAGTCCACACCTGATGTAGGCGCTACCACAACTATTAACAGCAATGAACAGGCACCGTCAGCAGAGCCACAATCACTCGAAGACAGGGTTAACGCGAAGCTCGCAGCACTTGATCAGACAAGCGCGCCTGCGCCTATACCTGTTCCTGTGCCATTGCAAGAGACGCCCGTTCAGCCTGCTCCCTTAGATGCTGGGATGGATGCGGTGCAGGCTGTACCTGCAGATTCGATTCAAGCTGTACCTACAGATATGAGTGCTGTGGGAAGTACGTCTACAGCCGCAGACTTTTCGCATCAAGCGATACCTGCAACAGCAGCCGCTCCCCAACAAGATGTGACGTCTGCGCCAAATGTATTTTCGCAAGGTACTACATCTGTACCAGCTACATCAGGGGCATTTCCACAGGTTGCATCATCACCCAGTCTTTTTCCAGATCTTGCGCATCAGCCAAAAAAGAAGAAAATTCCTACGTGGGGAATTGTGGCAATTGTGGCGGGAGTTCTTACGTTTTTACTGCTTTGCTGCGTGGCTCCAGTAGCTATGTGCGGAAATGATTTCCTTGAGATCTTTAATGCAGACTTTAATGTGACAACACTGGAAGAAGAGAGGTTCACAGAGCAAGCACCTGACGTTGCGCAGGATTCAGATTCGCCGGGGATTCCTTCAGATAGCAGCGAAATCGATCCAGCAATACTTGAAGCTATTGTTGGCGAATACGAAGCAATAGCGATGTACACCGGATTTGATGGTACGTTCTCTCGCCACGATTTCAATGGGGATGGAGAGTTCTTTGTTTTCAATTCGAACAGAACATTCACTCACTACCTTGATGTGAGTCATCGAACAAACAGCGTGTTTCTTGAGGGCTACTTTAGTGCTGAAGTGATTACCGTCGATGATATATGGGAATTTGACAGGCTAAGCATGAACATGGTGGAAGAACGCATTGATGCGGAGTGGTATCGCATTACCCTGCATATGGACAATCAAACCTTTGGTCCCGAGATGGACATTTATCTGTCATGGCAAGGCGACAATGATGTGATTGTATATTCACCCACCTTTGGCGAAACTCTCATTGTTGATTTAACCAGATAAGCTACAAGGGAATAGTAAGAAAATATGTCCAAAAAGAGGGTGCCTATTCATGGGCACCCTCTGCTAATATTGGATTTCTGTAGCCTGAATTTATGTAGCTGTTGTTTTTGCCGTAAGTCGCTGATTGAGCATGCGCAATATAAACATCATGCCCATTCCGCTGAATGCGAGCACAGACGCAATCACAAACGCAGGAAACATTAGATTGATATCGTTTGCAGCAATGTTCTTAAAGTGACCGCCGACTTGTGCAGCGATAATTGCGCCACCTCCAAAGCCCATCAATACAAAACCATAATTGGTCGCCATGTGTTTGGGACCAAATTGATCAGCGACGAGGGATGGGAAAGTTGCCAAAATGCCGCCATACAGAAAACCAATGGCACCAATCAAGACAAATACCCAGATGCCCTGTGCGGCATTCATAAAGAGCGACAACACACCACTTCCAGCAAGTAAGATGATGATGGTGCGATATGGCCCCAGCCTGTCAGAGACTGTGCCCCAGAATAAACGTCCTAACGAATTTGATATGGCGATTGCCAGTATGCCAAAGGTTGCGGTTGCTTCAAGCCCTTTTGCAAAGGCAATTGGTCGCGCAAAAGCAATCATCATCAGACCGCCCATGCAGGCAAGCATCATAATGGTTACAGTCAGGTAAAAGCGTGCTGTCTTAAGCATTTCACCTGGAGTATAGTCGCGGCGCAGTTTTGGACGTGTGGCGGCACCAGAAGCATCTTCGCTGGTACTGTCAGCATCTACTGATGCGGCTTTTTCAGCGGTGGATACTTCCTCTTCTGCAGGAATAGGATCACGCATGAACAGACTGCCTATTGTGCAAACGACCAGGAATAGGATGCTTAGAGCAATAAAGGTATTGGGCTCACCAACACCTTGTCCGCCAAAATGAACAATCAGCATTTCGATAGGGTACGTAAATACAACACCGCCCAGGCCGAGTGCTGCCACAATGATGCCTGTGACCAATCCCTTTTTCTCTGGATACCACTGCTGGACACAAGCGATGGTGGTCGAATACAAAAAGCCCATGCCAATGCCGCCCATGCCACCGTAGGTCACCCACAACAGCCAGGCAAACTCAGGCTGGGTAAAGGATGCAAGAAAGAATCCTGATGCAAGGATTAATCCGCCAATAAAGACCACCAGGCGTGTTGAATAGGCTGTTGCAAGGCGGCCACCTGCAATGCTGCCCAGGCTAAGAATTGCAAGTAGGATTGAAAAGGTCAGCCCTGCTGCTGCATTGTCGCCACCGAACAGACTGTCTGCGACACCAGTTTGAAAGATGCTCCACACATAAGCGATTCCAACGATTAGCTGGATTGCGCTTGCCGCTATCACAACGGATCTTCCCTGACTTTTTGTCCCTACCATGTTTACCCCTTATGGCCAGTTCGGGGTGCAAAAAATGAAAATCGTCCCCTTCACGTATCCTACGCACGGGACGAAAGTCAGACCTCAAACTATCTTGCACCATAGCATATTAATAGCGAGCAATTATAGCAGTCACTTTGTTTAAGTCAGGAGCAATTCGGTGAAATAACGGTGAAATCACCGCTTACTGGATGCGCTTCAAGGTGCATCAGACACTTAGGGTCAAGGAGCAGTGATATTATTTGCCAATGAATGCATGTGAGATGTGTGGCTGGCGAATCATTGTTGTGATGCAGGGATTGGACATCTGATGCACTCTGATAGAATTTAAAGGTTGTTGCGTACATCATATAAACAGAAAGGCACTTTTGCTATGAAGGAACGCGTGTTGACAGGGTATCGACCTACGGGCAAGCTTCATTTGGGGCACTGGTTTGGCAACTTGCAGAATATGCTGGCTTTGCAGGATCAGTACGAGGCTTTTTACTTTGTTGCAGATTGGCATGCGTTGACTAGCGAGTGGCAGAATCCAGCCGATATTGCACGCTATACCGAGGAAATGGTACTTGACTGGGTTGCAGCGGGATTGGATCCCGACAAGTGCGCGATTTATCGCCAAAGTGATATTCCGCAGGTGGCTGAACTGTTGTTGTATTTTTCAATGGTGACACCGATGTCTTGGCTGGAGCGTACACCGTCTTATAAAGAGCAACAACAACAAATTGGCGATAAAGATTTAAGCAATCTAGGCTTCTTTACTTATCCAGCCTTACAGACTGCTGACATTGCAATTATGGATGCAGCGCGTGTTCCAGTGGGCGAGGATCAGCTGCCGCATCTAGAGCTGGGACGTGAAATTGTCCGGCGCTTTAACAGTACTTATAAAGCAGGGAATCGTGGCCTGATTGAACCAAAGGCTTTGCTTGCGGCCGCTGATGATGGGCGCACGGATGCTGCCGATGCACGCGTTCCGGGCACTGATGGACGCAAGATGTCCAAAAGTTACGGGAATGCGATTTTCATTAGCGACACGCCAGATGAGATTCGTAAAAAGGCGATGGACTTCATGACTGATCCTGCACGCAAGCAGCTGACAGATGCAGGTAATCCTGACATATGTCCACTACATCAGGTGCATAAACTGGTTGCGGCTGACGATAAAATTGCAGACTGGGATGCATGCTGTCGTGCTGCTACCTGCGGATGTGTTCCGCACAAAAAGGATCTAGCAGAAGACTTGGTTACGCATTTTGCAGATTTTCAGACACGACGTGCAGCACTTGATGCTCGTCCTGGCTTTGCTAAAGAAGTGCTTGAGGCAGGCGCTGAAAAAACATTGCCCATAGCGCAGGCAACCATTGAGCGCTGTCGTAGTCTTGTGGGTCTATAGAGCCTGCAGGTGAGCCCAGCAATGAACGAGCAGTAGAATTATGGCAAAACCTTTAGTACAGACAGACTATTTTCAGGGACCCTTTGACCTGCTGCTGCACTTGGTCTCACGTCAAAAACTAGATGTGGGTGCAATTTCTGTAAGCGAGATTGCTGACCAATACCTCGCACATATCGAGCAAATGAAGGAACTAGATCTTGAGGTTGCGAGTGAATTCTTGCTGCTTGCTGCAACGCTGCTTGATATCAAGGCACTTGCCTTGCTGCCACGTGATGAGCACTACGTGGGTGATGAACTGGACGATTTAAGCCCTGATGAGATGCGTGATGTGCTGATAGCTAGATTGATTGCCTACAAACAATATAAAAACATTGCAGCAGCACTTGAGATGCGCGCAGAAATTGAAGGGCGCATGCATGCGCGTCAGGCAGGTCTTGAACCAGAATTCCTCCGTCCTTTACCGGACTATCTAGAAGGTGTGACCCTGCATAGTCTGGCTCTAATATGTGCCGAACTTGAATTTCGCAAAGAAACCTTTTTGCTTGAGGCAGAACATATTGCAAGTGTTCCCATATCTCTTAACGAGTACGCAGATGGTGTACGCACCATGTTGTCCAAAAATAAGCATCTGAACTTTGGTCAGTTGCTGCCAGCAGATGCAAGTTCTGAAGTCATCGTAGTGACCTTTCTTGCAGTGCTAGAACTATACAAGCATGGTGCAATTGATTTGACACAAAAAGATGCAGATGGCGACTTGGTAGTGCGTCGCTTAAGCCGCCGTGAAGCAGAAAAGCGAGGCGTTGATCCAGATGAGATAGAGGATTTTGATGACTACAGTTAAGCAAGAAAACGCAGCGATGCACAACGATAACATGCAGCAGGCAGATACTTTGCGCGGGGCACTTGAGGCGCTACTTTTTGTGAGTGACGAACCCGTAACTTCGTCGCAATTGGCAAAAATTCTCAACCACGACCTCGTTGATGTTGACGAAGCTTTGCGCCAGCTTGCAGAAAGTTATGCAGATGAAGATCGTGGCTTCCAACTGCGTGAAGTAGCAGGTGGTTGGCGCATGTACACGCATCCCGCGCATGCCGCTGTCATTGAGGCATATGTATTGTCATGGGATACGCGCAAGCTGTCACAGGCGGCTCTCGAAGTATTATCAGTTATCGCCTACAAGCAACCAGTTAATCGTGCGGGCATCAACGCAGTGCGCGGAGTGAATTCAGAATCTGTTGTATCGTCCCTGATTGAAAAGGGGCTGGTGCGCGAGCTAGGTCGCGAGGCTGGTGCAGGCAATGCCATTCTGTACGGGACAACAAATACCTTCTTGGAAAAGTTTGGTCTGCGCAGTATAGAGGATTTGCCACCGCTCAAAGATTTCGCTCCAGATGAGCAAACACAGGCAAGTATTCGACGTCGATTAGGAGTAGACGAAGAAGCTCGTCCTGGAGGCTTTGATGATTTAAGTCCAGAAGCCATTGCAGAAGAAGCAGAGAGCGTCCAATCTAGCACACAGCTCCTTGCTCCTGCAGATGAACAGATAGATACTCCAAGTGAGGCTGCTGATAGTGCTGCTTCAGATGGCGATGGCCTGAGCGATGACGATGACTTGCGAATTGTCGACTGAGATTTATCCAATGCGCCTGCAAAAATTTCTTTCTCGTGCAGGGGTTGCGTCAAGACGTGGCAGCGAAGATCTCATGACCGCAGGTCGCGTAAGTGTCAATCAAGAGGTGGTACGCGAGCTGGGCTCAAAGGTTGATCCAAAGGTTGATATTGTGACAGTTGATGGCAGGGTCGTAAGTCTTGCAGATAGTCATACCTACATCATGCTGAACAAGCCAGTAGGGGTGCTAACCACAATGGATGATCCCCACGGTCGCTCCACAGTAGCAAGTCTTGTAGCAGATGCAGATCAAAGTGCACTATTTCCCGTAGGACGATTAGATAAAGATACGAGTGGTCTGCTGTTGTTTACAACAGATGGTGATTTAGCGTATCGAATCCTCCATCCAAAATTCAAACTGTTTAAAACCTATGAAGTAGTCGTGCAAGGCACGTTAGGTGATAGTGCGCTGGATGCGCTCCGCCAGGGAATTCAGCTCAAAGATGGTATAACGGCACCTGCAAAGGCAGACTATGCAGATGGCGTTCTGACTTTGCAAATCCGTGAGGGACGCAACAGACAAGTTCGTCGCATGTGCAAGGCAGTGGGTCATCCCGTAGAAAGATTACACCGCACACAGCTTGGATCCTTAAGTCTTGATAGTCTTGCTTCTGCCACGTGGCGTCACTTGGCTAAGGACGAACTCGCCGTCCTAAGGCAATCCACTGCTCAAGAGAACTGCTAAAATGACAGCATGACTTCACGAATTATTATAGATACACATGCGCATGTATTCCCGCCAAAGGTAGTTGATGTAGCGATTGAAGCACTGAGTGTTCCAGAGCGCAGAAATCAGATTGGGGGTACACTTGATGACCTGCTTGCAAACATGAAGCGTGCAGGTATTAAGCAGACATGGACTATTCCTGTTGCAACACGTCCTGATCAGGTGGCAAATATCAACAGATTTGCAGCAAGTCAACGCGCATTGCCAGGTAGCCCCATCGTGCCACTGGGCGCGATTCATCCAGACTGTGATAATCCGCGTGCGATTCTCGCAGAATTTCAAGAGCTAGGGCTACCAGGCTTTAAGGTTCATCCTGACTATCAAGATGTGCATCCCACTGATCCTCGCATGCAGCCAATATTTGATGCAGCCGTTGACTTTAATCTGATGGCTTACTGTCATTCAGGTGATGATGTGGGTCCGCGCACTGCATTGGGTTCCCCACAAGAATATGCAGCGGTCATTGCCGAATATCCTGATTTGCGTATCGTACTTGCTCATCTGGGTGGTTACCTAATGTGGGATGAAGTTGAAGAGCATCTGGTTGGCATTGGACATCCAGACAGAGTATTTTTTGATACTTCGCACATACGCGGTCGAATAGGAGAAAAACAGCTATTGCGCATTATGCGTGCGCAGGGACTGGATCGCATTCTTTTTGGAAGCGACAGTCCGTGGATGCAAGTAGCTGATGATATCACGTACTTTGAGAGTCTGGGTTTTGCAGAAGCAGACCTGGATGCACTCTTCCATCAGAATGCCACAAAGCTGCTTGCCTCTACTGCTATTAGCTAATATTGAGAACTGGCTGATGCATGCAGATTTACGTGGTTGGCGGATATGTTCGTGACAAGGTTTTAGGGCGGCAGAGTACGTCCAACGATCAGGACTTTGTTGTCACAGGTAGCACTGTTGCTGCGATGCGCGATCTGGGCTTTCTGCAGGTGGGGGAGTCCTTTCCTGTATTCTTGCACCCAGAAACACGCGAAGAATATGCACTTGCAAGACAGGAGCGCACAACGGGCGATGCACATACAGATTTCGAATATATATTTATACCTGATATTACGATAGACAAAGATGCTCAGCGACGTGACTTTACCGTAAATGCACTATACATGCCCGATGGCAGTGACAAAGTAATACTTGATCCTACAGGCAGAGGACTGCAGGACTGTGCAGATGGGGTGTTACGTCATGTGGGGGAGTCGTTTATTGAGGATCCTTTGCGCGTGGTGCGCTGTGCACGTTTTGCTGCCCAGCTGGGCTTCAGCGTTGCACCAGAAACGATGGACTTGTTGGCACAGATGGTACAGCGTGGCATGTTAAAGCATCTGCCCAGAGAGCGCATCGACAATGAATTTGTTCGTGCAATGTCGGCAGATTATGATTCGCGCAGATTCTTAGAAGTAATGTTTGACTGCGGGGCACTCGACGTACTCTACCCAGAAATTGCAGCCTATCATAACTGTGTGGAAAAGACAAAATATCATGCAACAGGAACAACATGGGGACATGTACTTGCAGCACTTGATGTGGCACGCAGTAGTGAGCCACAGGTGAAAACTGCCATTGTTTATCACGACATCTATAAGCCTGTTGCGTACCTTGAGAAAACTGCAGAGAACTATATTGCACATGATGACGAGCATGCTCTTGACTATTTGCGACAGGTATTAAGCCAGCGCAAGTTTGATGCGCGAACAAAGAAACTTTGCAAGGTTGCTCTGAAAAACCACATGAAGGTGTGGCGCATTTTTGATGGCATGGCGATTAAGAAGTGGGTTGACTTGATAGGTGGCATTACGGGTGGCTTTCGCAATGACTATCTGCATGTGCTGACGGATTTTCTTGAGGTATGTCGCGCAGATGCAATTTCTGACAAGCCAGTAGCACGCTACAGTGAGCAATCACCGCAGGTGGCAGTACAGCAGCTGCACGACTATGCCATGCAGACCTTTACAATATGCAGCAAAATTCAAGCGCGCGACATTCCGGATTACGCAGACCTGCACCACGAGCAACTAAAGGCGGAATTGCGCCGTGTGAGAATCCACGCTGTTGCTGGAGCCGACGAGCGGATTTGAACACAAGTGTAGTGAGCGAAACGACGCTTGCGTCAATTTCCGAACGGAGCGCAGTGAAGCCGTAGCATAGCGAAGGCAACCGCTGGCCGTCAGGATAGATAGCGTGCCATTTTGCAGAGACTACATGGAGCCGACGAGCGGATTTGAACCGCTGACCTACGCATTACGAGTGCGTTGCTCTACCAACTGAGCTACGTCGGCTTGTTTGCGGCCATGTCATGGTTAGTTAGATGACCGTGGCTGCACAAATGCAGAATATAGTATAAGACATTCCCCGCTGGGCGGGTAGTGCGCTAAAATTTGCCTGAAAAGTTTCATAAATTTCTTGTCATGGGCAGCAATAGTGCGACAATATTATGTACGATTTGCAAATGGAGTGTGACAGGGGAGTCATGTAGGGGATGTTTGAACAGGTAGTTATAGCAGTTTTTATCATTGCAGGGGCTGCGTTTGCCTGCCTGGTTTTGAGCCTTTCCTGGCTGCTTTCACCCACAAAACCTACAAAAGACAAAGGTTTGACGTATGAATGTGGGGTAGAGCCTATTGGACGCCCCTGGGTTCGCTTTAGACCTGGATATTTTGTCTATGCAATCCTATTTGTAATCTTTGATATTGAGGTTATCTTTCTGTTCCCTTGGGCAATCGCTGCAGGAAGTGCTGTCACTGGCTGGTTCATCATCATTGAAATGGTTGTTTTTGTCACAATCCTTCTGATAGGACTTGCATATGCCTGGAAAGAAGGTGCGCTGAATTGGCACTAGACAAAGCATTTGGCGAACACTCTCTTGCTTTTATACGTTCAGAGCAACTGTTTGACTGGGCACGTGCGCGCAGCCTGTGGTATCAGGCTTTCGGCATTGCCTGCTGTTCACTTGAGGGGCTGCTTGCTGCATCTGGTCCTCGCTTTGACTTTGATCGTCACGGTGTTTTCTTCCGTGGAGTACCCCGCCAGTCAGATGTCATGATAGTGGCAGGAACTGTCAATTATAAGATGGCACCTGTGGTAAAGCGCCTATATGAGCAAATGCAGGAACCAAAGTATGTTATTTCGCTGGGAGCATGCGCCAACACAGGTGGCCCCTTTCGCGCATATCCCAATGTTATTGAAGGCGTGAATGAAATCGTTCCTGTTGACATTTATGTGCCAGGTTGTCCTCCGCGTCCCGAATCGATTCAGTATGCATTTCTGCAGCTTCGCGAAAAAATTTATGCACAGACTGATGAGCGTCTTGCCGAACGTGCACGCTGGCAAGCAGGGCTTGTTCCGCCAGATCCAAAACCTGTAGGTAGGGTGAAAGTTCCCATTCCGCTGCCAGGAATTGAAAACGTTCCTGAATATGGCGCACCCCGTGCATCAAAGTGCGAAAACTCTGCAGAGTTTGTGCGTTCCAATAGTTCCGATAAAGCGGCAGAGAGCGTCCAAAAATGAATCCCGCCACGCTGACAGAATGCATTGCCACGGCACTTGACACCACAGGTGTCACTGATTCCTGGGACTATCAGATTGATGCGGATGACAATCTGGGTGTCGTTATGCGACTGCCTGCAGCGCAAGTTATGTTAGTGCTGGACGCACTTCGCAAAGACAGTGATTTGCAATTCGTGCAGTTGATTGATCTTTTCGGAGCAGACATTCGTGATTTAATCGAGGTTACGTATCGATTGCGCTCGCTCAGACACAACGTTGACCTAATTATCAAATGCGAGTTGCCCTATGATGGCGACTATCAGTCTGTTGGGCACGTCTTTGCATCTGCACTGCTGCCAGAGCGTGAACTGTGCGAGATGTATGGACTGACTCTGCACGGACATTCCAATCCTAAGCGACTATTAACAATAGAGGGAATGCCTCCTTTTCTGCGTAAAAGTACTGCGATTCGCACAAAGGAGGAGATATGGGGATAGGTAAAAAGCCATCAGAAGCACTGCTGACACCCGTAGTTCCTTGTGAGGACGAAGCCTCTCTACAAGAAGATATGTTAGAGGGATATACTAATCCTGGCTGGTTATCGCCGCAGCCACCTGCAGGAATCGTTGTGCCGCGCAATACGCGTCGCATTGCAGATGATCCGCTGCAACTATCCACAGATCATTACTTGTTAAATGTTGGACCTCAGCATCCGTCAACGCATGGCGCGCTACGCGTTATCTTAGAAATGGATGGCGAGCGTATCATGTCTGGTGAAGCTCATGTGGGGCAACTGCATCGCGGCATTGAAAAACTTGCAGAACATCGTCGCTATCACCAGCTGGCAACTCTCGTTGATCGCGCAGACTATGTGTCTGGCATTACCGTGGAGACTGCTGCTGCTCTTGCGACAGAACAACTTGCAGAGATTGAAGTGCCTCCGCGTGCTCAGTGGTTGCGCTGCTTGATGGCAGAGGTCAATCGTATTGCCAGCCACTACATGTGGATAGGTCCCATGGGACTTGATAGTGGCGCGATGGGGATATTCCTGTACATGCAAAAAGATCGTGAACTGTTCATTGACGTGCTTGAAGAAATGACAGGACAGCGTCTAATGTTTAACTATGTGCGTCCTGGCAGAGTTACGGGTGACCTCACGCCTCGCGCAGAAAAGCTGCTGCGAGATTATCTGAAAATTGGCATTGAGCGCATGGAAGAGCACTGGGATAGCCTATTCGAATCTGAGCTTTTTCAAATACGTACAAAAGGCATTGGAGTGCTGAGCGCAGATGATGCACTGAACTATGGTGCAACGGGTCACGTGCTACGTGCATCTGGCATAGATTTTGATGTGCGTCGTGATCGTCCCTACGATGCTTACGATCAGTTTGACTTTGATGTTATGACTCGAACAGGTGGTGACGTATTTGACCGTGTTACCTGTCGCTTTGATGAAATTCGTCAATCGCTGCGCATTATTGAGCAATGTTTAGATGGCATGCCACCGGGTGACATTAAAGCAAAAATGCCCAAAGTTCTTCGTGTGCCAGAAGGCGAGGCCTGTGGGATTGTCGAATCTGCGCGTGGAGAAGTGGGTATCCACCTGTATTCAGATGGCAGTGATAAGCCTGTGCGCATGCGCTATCGTCCACCGACGCTCTACTCTTTGGGGATAGCTGAAATCTTGTTGCCCAATATGATGTTTGCAGATGCAATAGTGGGCATGGGGTCATTTGATTTTTGCTTTGGCGAGGTTGATCGCTAATGAATGTCTGGTTGCAAGCACTTTTATGGATGCTCTTTGTTGTCACCATTATGATGGTCAGTGGCGCATCTATCATTTACATGTTGCGCAAAGTTCTTGCAGCAGCTCACTTGCGCATTGGGCCAAATACCTTAGGTCCTGCAGGAATTTTACAGCTCGTTCCTGATGTCATTAAGCTGCTGACGAAAGAAGACCGCCATCCGAATTTTTCCGACAAGGGGCTGTACTGCTTGGCACCGATCATTATATTTGTGCCCATGCTGACAGCTTTTGCCTTTATTCCCTTTGGCCCTACGATGGTGGCTGCAAATGTGAATATGGGCGTCATGATGATTCTGGCCTTTCTGACTTTAGTTCCTCTGGGGGTATTTGCTGCAGGGTGGGCGAGCCATAATAAGTATGCACTGATTGGCGCAGTTAGATCTGTTGGTGCTGCGATTACCTTTGAGATACCATTGCTGCTGTCGGTTTTGCCACCAATTATGCTTGCAGGTAGCATGAATCTGTCCGAAATCGTTCTGGCACAGGCAAACGGTTTCTGGTTTGTCATCCCTGCACTGCCATCAGCAGTCATCTTTTTGATTTGTGCGCAAATGGAAACCAATCAGGCTCCTTTTGATATGACAGAGGCAGAAAGCGAGCTGGTCGCAGGTTTTTCAACTGAATATTCTGCCATGCGTTTTGGCTTTATATTCCTTGCAGAATTTGCAGGCAACTTTGTTATGGCAGCACTTGCCGTAACCTTGTTTTTTGGTGGTTGGACACTGCCAGGCATTGATCCACATTCGATGGGCATTTTTGCTCCCATGGTGCTGATAATTAAATCCTACATCATCATATTTTTGTTTATGATGGTACGCGGGAATTTCTCACGTTATCGTGTAGACAAAATGGCAGCATTGGGATGGAAAAGACTCATTCCTTTTACTCTTATTTGGGTATTAGTGTTTGCGATAGGATTGCGCGCGGTACAAACGCTTTTTGGGGCAGGTGCTTAGCACAATGAGCCGCATGTTTAACGAGAAAGAGCGCCGCATACCCCTCGGCATATTCCTGTCGCTGCGCATTGCGTTTAAGAATCTATTTAGACGTCCCATAACAGTGCAGTATCCTAAGGAACGACTTGAAATTCCGCAGCGCGCACGTTGGGCAGTCGAAATCAATTACGCTTCTGAAGACGGCACACATCGTTGTACTGCTTGCAGGGTTTGCGAGAAGGAGTGTCCTGATGACCTGATTGAGATTGACATCACTGTTGCAGAAGACCGCAGCAGACATATTAATCGCTGGCTCTATCGTCGTGGAGGATGTATGATGTGCGGTCTATGCGTTGAAGTCTGTCCTTTCTGTGCAATCAAGATGGCGCACGACTATGAACTTGCTCACGTAGATCCAGAATTACTTGAATTGGACTTACTGGTAGATGTTCCTGCCTACAGACGTCCAAAGAAGCCACGTCCTGCAACTGCAGCAAAAAAGGAGGCAAGCGATGCTTAGTGCAGTAGCATTTAGTGTTCTAGGCTTTGTCATCCTTGTTGCAGCCATTAATTGCATCAGTGCAGAAAACGTCATACATGGCGCATACTGGCTGCTGCTTTGCGCAATTGGAGTTGCAGGCATGACCTGGTTTATGGGTGCAGAATATCTAGCTGTCACCCAATTGCTGCTTTATGCAGGTGCTGTCAGCATCCTCACCATTTTTACCGTCATGGTAACACATCGTTCCTACGAGAGTGCTTGCACAGAGTCAAAGTTGTCCGTATCTGCGGTGATTCTGTCACTCGCTTTTTTGGGACTGGTTGCCTATGGAATCATCATGACTCCTGAATTGGCAGCCTTTACCACTGCACAGGAGCCAATGGAATTGGCAGACTTTGGTGCAGAGCTTTTCGCAATTGATGGTCATGCTTTTGCCTTTGAAATTGCATCCCTGGTGTTGTTGGCGGCTCTGATTGCAGCAGTCTGGTGGAGCAAAGACAGTGATCTCGATGGTGAGCGCATTGCAAAAGACAAAGCAGCTCGTATTGAAGATCCTTTGTCTGAGCATTCGGCTACGCTAAATGCTCCACTCAGAGATGAAAAGAAGGAACAACAGTCAGCAGAGGGACAGGAGGACAGCCATGCCTGAAGTTGGATTAGTCACAGCACTCCTGTTTTCGGCAACATTGTTCTCGGTTGGGCTCTATGGTGCAATATCGCGCAAAGCTGCGGTAAGCATCTTGATGTCGCTTGAAATTATGCTTTTTGCCATTACGCTGAACTTGGTTGCTTTGGCACGATTTGTGCCTGGCGCACAGCCCCATGCCTGGTTTTTCATAATATTTATCATGGTGTTGGGTGCCGCTGAAATAGCAATTGGACTATCGCTGGTTGTAGCATTGTACCGTCGTGCACGAACCAGTAAAGTTGAAGATTTGCGCGAACTCAAGGGCTAGCAGCAGATTAGTAATAGGATAGGATGGGCTTAAAAGGGATTGTGCTAGAAGTAGCAAACATAGCAACAGCCATAGCGTGCTTACCAGGATCATATTCGTTTGATGGTATGATTTTTACAAATGCACTGGCACCCGTAACATCATGGGTGCCGCAACTTAATTTATGGTGGGTTGCACTGGCACCCTTGTTCCCATTTTTCGGATTTGCGCTGCTGATTTGCTTGCCGCGTGAACTACGTAAAACTTTGCGCTATGTTCCCATTGCCTGCCTAACAATGAGTTTCTTTATCGCTGTTGCTGCTGCGATTGCAATCTGGCCAGGCGGCCCCGTTAACGAGGCATTTTATACCCTGCAGTGGACTCTGGGTCACATAGGCGCAATTCCGCTGACCCTGTCACTTGCGGTTGATTCTCTTGCAGTCATAATGCTGCTAATGGTGTCTATTGTTGGTCTGTGCGTTCAGATATATTCACTTCATTACATGAAAGATGATGAGCGCATTGGTTGGTTCTACTGCATCATGTCGTTATTTCTTGCGGCAATGCTGGGTTTTGTGCTCTCGGGCAATATTTTGCTACAGTTTGCTCTATGGGAGATTATGGGCGTGTGTTCATATTTCCTTATTGGGTTTTGGTATCGCAACAAAGCTCCACGCCAGGCCTCACAAAAGGCATTCCTTGTCACGCGTGCAGGAGACGTAGGATTCTTTATTGCATTGTCTGCAATTTTTGTGGCGGCACAGTCCTTTGAGCTTAGCCAAATTTTTGCTACTGCAGCTAGTTGGTCACCATTCCTGCTTGCTGTTGTCTGCCTGGGGTTAATATGGGCAGCAATTGGCAAATCTGCACAGTTTCCAATGTCAATTTGGCTGCCAGATGCAATGGCGGGTCCGACTTCTGGTTCTGCACTGATTCATGCAGCGACTATGGTTGTAGCCGGTGTGTTTTTACTGCTGCGCATGTTGCCTGTGCTGACTCTGTATCCGCTTGCAATGAACATCATTCTTGCCGTAGGCGTGATTACTGCTCTGTATGGTGGTCTGCTTGCCTGCTTTCAAAAAGAACTCAAAAGGGTTCTTGCATTTTCTACCATTAGCCAGTTAGGCTTTCTGTTTGCAGCACTTGGGGTTGGTGCTGGCTTTGTCGCAGCCTTTCATACGATAACTCACGCTTTCTTCAAGGCACTGTTGTTCCTTGCGGCAGGTGCCATCATTGCTGCCACTGGTACAAAATATATGCAGGAAATGGGTGGTCTTGCGAAACGTATGCCCGTAACGTTTGCAAGTTTTAGCATTGGTGCTTTTGCACTTGCAGGTGTAGTGCCACTCTCTGGATTTTTCTCAAAAGACGAAATATTTAAAGCTCTGCTACATCATGGACATGACACAGGTAATTATCTGGCCTTTGCGGGAATAGCAATTGCAGGCGCACTCACCGCATTCTATGTTTTCAAATCTTGGTTCACAATCTTTTTTGGCAAGCCGCAAACAGAGGGCAGTGCTAATGCGCGCGACGCAAGCACACTAGAAACTGTTCCCATAGCGGTTCTTGCGGTATTAGCAGCAGTAACGGGGCTTGCTGTTATCCCGCTGGGCGTGTTCTTGGGCTATCCTGCTGGTTGGCCACCCCTGTACATGGTTGCTATATCAACAGGTGTAATGGTCTTTGGTGCAAGTATGGGCTTTCTGGCATACGCATATCGCACACAACTCAAAACGACTTTTGCCAGACCGTCATATGCTACTGCATCTGCAGCAATAGCAGCAGATACCTATCTGAATGCTTTGTATCAACATGTAATAATTAGACCTTACTTTTGGCTATCCTATGCCCTGTGGCGCCTGGATGTACAAATACTTGACAGTGCAGTTGATGGTGTGACCTGGCTGTATCAACAGTTTGCACGTCTTTCTTACATATTTGATGTGCGTGTCATAGACGGTGCAGTAAATGGCATATCTTGGATATATGTTGCCAAAACACGCGCTGCAAAATGGTTCGATGACCATATAATTGATGGCATTGTTAACGGCGCTAGCTGGAGCTTTGTTCTGTCATCACGCCTTGCACGTATTTTCGATGTGCGCGTCATTGACGGTTTTGTTAATGGGCTCGGACAATTATCTGTCATTATAGGAGGACGTCTACGCACCGTTCAAAGTGGTGAAGTTCAGTGGTATCAACGTCTGATGTTAGGCGCTGGAATAGTATTGTTAGCTGCATTTGTAATTGTGTTTGTGTTGAGAGGACTATAAGAATCATGCCTTCGTTCATGCTTTCGCTCATCATTTTCTTGCCCCTGGTTGGCGTGCTTGCTATAGCACTGCTGCCAAAACGCTACGAGCTCTATGCAAAATGGGCTGCACTGGTAATCACGGTGGCAAACTTTGCATTGACCACCTGGATGGTTATTGCTTACGGTCGTGCTGATGGGATGCAGCTCGAGCAAAAAATTGCCTGGATACCGCAGATTAACGTAAATTATCATGTGGGACTTGATGGCTTGTCCTTTCCATTAGTGATGCTTTCTACATTCCTGTTTATGCTCGCAGTTGTTGCCAGTTGGAAGATTGATGTCAAGCCACGCCTGTATTTTTCCATGTTACTGTTACTGTCGATGGGACTAACAGGTGTCTTTGCCGCTCTGGACTTGGTACTGTTCTATGTCTTTTGGGAGATTGTCCTTGTTCCCATGTTCTTCCTCATTTCTCAGTGGGGTGGAGCACGCAGACGCTATGCTGCCATGAAGTTTTTCTTGTACACGTTCTTGGGCTCAGTGTTCATGCTGGTAGGAATTGTGGCACTGTTCATCATGACAGGGTCATTTAACATGGTCGAGCTGCGCGAGCTTGCACCGATTGCCTTTGCAGGAGAAGGCGGCCTATGGTCACTGCAGTGGTGGATATTCCTTGCATTCTTCCTGGCATTGGCAGTAAAGGTACCTGTGTTTCCGCTGCATACTTGGCTACCTGATGCACATGTACAGGCACCAACAGCCGCAAGTGTGCTGCTTGCAGGCGTCATGCTAAAGATGGGAACTTACGCATTCTTGCGCATATCAGTGCCTATATTGCCTGACGCTTTTGAGACTTGGCAGTTGACGCTGGGAATCCTTGCAGTAATATCGATTTTGTATGGCGCAATTGTTGCCTTTGCACAGACCGATATCAAAAAGCTTGTTGCCTACAGTTCTGTCAGTCACATGGGCTTTGCCATGCTGGGTATTGCTGCAGGTACAGCAACTGGTTTTAATGCGGCAATGGCAGTGAATATCAGTCACGGACTGACAACAGGCATGCTATTCTTCATGGTTGGCATGATTTATGAACGAACAAAAACACTGCGAATATCTGAATTGTCGGGCATCGCAGCACAGATGCCGCGCTTTGCAGGGTTTTTCTGCTTAGCATCTTTTGCCAGCATGGGCTTGCCGCTTCTTTCTGGGTTTGTCGGAGAATTTCTCTCTATTCTGAGCTCATGGGAGAGCCCTGCACTGCCACCTGTTCTTACCATTCTTGCAGGTATTGGCATCCTTTGCGGTGGTGCCTATATGCTGTGGTTAATGCAGCGTAGCATCTTTGGTGAACCATCAGAAAAAGTTGCAGGTCAAAAGGATCTTAACCTGCGCGAGATTGCAGTTCTTGCACCTATCACAGTGATGATTGTTGTTATTGGCGTATATTGGAACACGATTTTACAGTTCACTGATCCCTTTGCAACTGATCTTGCGCGGATATTTGGGGCATAGTTACTGATGGTTGTGGGTCAAACAGATATTGTAAGCAGTTTCCTGCCACCCTTTCAAGGCTATGGAATACTGCTGCCTATTGCGTTGCTGCTGATAGCAGCCTTTTGGGCACTATTTGCCAATCTATTGCCTGGCAAAGACCGCGGAGCATCATTAGTAGGATTGGCTTGCTCGGTTCTTGCTACGCTGTGTTATGGATTTTCTGTGCCAGGCGCATTGCTCTTTGGCGGACGCTATTTCTTTACGCCTGACGCTCGGTTTGCGGCAGTCATAATCTGTCTACTTGCCGCACTGTGGTGCCTGTGGACCTTTGGTTCTGGGCAGAATGGTGGTCTGGGACGCACGCGCGAAGCTGTTGCTTTTGCTATGCTATCAGCCATTGGCGCAGTAATTGCGGTTGCCGCTACTGACATCATTGTCATTATTTTAGCGCTGGAGTTGGCGACTATGCCCTCTTACGTTCTAGTGGGATATAGGCGTTATCGCATAAAGGGACTTGAAGGTGCGATGAAGTACTTCTTGCTCTCGGTACTTACGACACTCATTATGCTCTATGGAGCAAGCTTTCTTGTGGGGCTTTCTGCAAGCACGACTTTTGCAGGACTTGCAAGCTTGTCTAACAACGCACTAACCCTGATAGCTGTTGGCATGGTGGTGTTAGGAATGTTTGCAAAAATGTCGGCTGCACCCTTTCACTGGTGGGCGCCTGATGCTTATGAGGGTGCCGAGTCTTGGGCACTCTCGTTTGCTGCCGTTGTGCCAAAGGTGGCAGTTACGGTGGTATTGGCGCGTCTCATATTTATTATTTCGCAGCCAGTTCCACAGGTGGCAGAAATGCTCATGGTGATGGCAATTTTTAGCATGATTGTCGGATCGTTTGCCGCTTTGATGCAAGTTAATATTCGTCGCATGATGGCATATTCGGGTGTTAGTAGCGCAGGTTTTATTCTGCTTGTCATAGCGATGATGGCAATGGGCTTAGATGGCTCACTGTTTGCTCTAAATGCGGCGATACTTTATGTTGCGGCAGCAGCCTTTGCCACAATGGGTGTACTGTTCATCAGCGCACACGAGGGCAGTATGGTCGCTGACTTGAATGGCTTATCAGAGAGGCGGCCAGGTGCTGCGTGGGCACTTGCAATCATTGCTGTATCAATGATTGGCGTACCACCAACCTTGGGCTTCTTCGCGAAACTCAACGTATTTTTGATCACTGCAGCAGCCCAGCAGTATGCACTGCTTGTCTTTGCTGTCGTCATGGTAGTGGTAAGTGCGTTCTATTACATACGTTTAATCCGCGCAAGTTTCTTTGGCGAGTCTCAGAAGAAGACGACCGTTGTCACAGATGCACTTGATGCAGAAAAAGAAGGCATGGCAGATAGTCAAAATCTTGCTGCAGAGATAGAAGCTACTTTTACAGACGCAGACATTGAACCTGCGACGTCGTATCCCGCAAAAACCAGCTATTCACCTTGTGCTGTTGCAGCTATAGTCCTTATAGTGGTTGTACTGATGGCCGCTGGAATATTTCACAATCCTATAATGACCTTCCTCGCTGGCTCATAAGCAAAGGAGTTTGACCAATGCTTGACGTTCGTTTTATTCGTGATAATCCACAATTGGTTCGTGATGCGATGGCAGCGCGCGGATCAGGCTGGAATGCTGATGAATTTCTTGCGCTTGACGAGCAGCGCCGCAAACTGATCCCAGAACTTGAGGGCTTGCAGGCACGGCGTAATGCTGCATCAAAACAAATCGGTACTTTGATGAAAGAGGGAAGGCGCGCAGATGCAGAAACAGCAAAAGCTGAGGTTGCACAACTCAAATCTGACATTGCAGCTATCGATGTGCAAAAAACAGAGCTTGACAAACAGGTGCGCGAACTGGCAGTTACAGCTCCTAATCTACCAGATGCGAGTGTGCCAGTGGGTACAGATGAGAATGACAATGTCGAGCTGAAGCGCTGGGGAATACCTCGCGATTTTGCCGCAGAAGGATTTGAGCCACAGGCACACTGGGATTTAGGACCAGCACTGGGCATTATTGACTTTGAGCGTGCGGTCAAACTGGCAGAAAGTCGCTTTGTGCTGTTGGGCGGTGCAGGCGCACAGCTGGAACGTGCACTGATTAACTTTATGCTTGACTTACACCTTGATGCTGGCTACAAAGAGTGGTGGCCGCCAGTATTGGCAAATACTGATACCTTGTTTAGCACAGGACAGTTGCCAAAGTTTGAAGATGACCTGTACAAGACACAGACAGAGGGCGATGCCAATGCACATGATGGCGGCATCACTGCAGGGCAGCTGTACTTAACACCTACATCAGAGGCAACCCTAACGAGCATTCACCGCGACGAGGTCTTGGATGCGAAGCAATTGCCTGTGCACTATACGGCAAGTGCTCCCTGCTTTCGCGAAGAAGCAGGCAGTGCGGGACGCGATACACGAGGCATGATTCGTGTTCACCAATTCGACAAGGTAGAGCTAGTCCACCTATCTACTCCAGAAGACAGTTTTAACGAACTGGAAGCAATGACCTTGCAGGCAGAGAGCGTTCTTGAAGCGCTCAACCTGCCCTATCGCAGAATTGAACTATGCACAGGCGATCTAGGATTCAGTGCAGCAAAGACCTATGACCTTGAGGTTTGGCTGCCGTCCTACAATGACTACAAAGAGATATCGTCGTGTTCGAACTGTACAGATTTTCAGGCACGTCGTGCTAGTATTAAATATCGTGATCCAGAGAACTTCAAAGGATCACGTCACGTGCACACCTTAAATGGGAGTGCTGTTGCAGTGGGCCGTTGCTTTGCAGCCATCATAGAGAATTATCAAAATTCTGACGGTAGTGTTACCATTCCAGAAGTATTGCGTCCCTACATGCGCAACATGACGACGATTGCCTCATAGGGACTGATGCAAATTTGAGGCCAGAAAACAGTCTGGCAAGCACAATATAGCCACCACATGATAAGTGGTAAGCAAGACTTGCATCTGATATGTACGGTCGGACTGCTATTATTAATAGGCGTGTAAAAATCGAGTGAACGGGTTTTAATGAAAGTAGAACAAATCAATTCAACTGAGTGTCAGAATAAATGGTATGAGCACAAAATTGAGGCAATTCTGGGCGAATTAAAGGTAGATCCGCAGGCGGGACTGTCTGAAGAACGTGTCACAGAATTACAGGCAGCTGGTGGCAAAAATGTCCTTGAAGAAGAAAAGAAGGAAGGCTTCATTCGCGGTGTCTTGCACCATTTGAGTGACCGCTCCATTATCATTTTGCTGGTTGCAGCAGGGCTGTCTTATTACATGGCCTTTACTCAGCATGATTCTGACTTCATCAAGGGTAGTGTAATCCTTGGTATCGTAATACTGAATCTGTTTCTTGCAATGACGCAAGAAGGCAAAGCAGAGCGTGCTCTTGCAGCACTTGAAGAAATGACTTCACCTGACTGTACGGTTATACGTGATGGTCAGCGTGTAACTATGGATACTTCCGAATTGGTTCCTGGTGACATCATTGTTCTAAAGACAGGCGATATCGTGCCTGCTGACGCACGCTTAATCGAATCCGCATCGCTGTTTTCTGATGAATCAGCTTTGACGGGTGAAAGCGAGGCCGCAGAAAAAGACGCCAGCGCAGACCTCTCGGGAACGCTGTTGCCAGGCGATCAGGCGAACATGGTCTTTTCAAGTACGGTCATTACTGCAGGCAATGGACTTGCTGTCGTGGTTGCTACAGGCATGGATACCCAGATGGGACGCATCGCGCACTTTTTAAAGGGTGGCAAGCGCTCAAAAACACCACTGCAAAAACGTCTTGATGGACTGGGTGGCATCATCAGTTGGGTTGCGATTGTATCTGCCGTATTCCTTTTTGCCCTGGGGATAATGCGCGGTGCTGACTATATCGATATGATTATGGTTGCCATTGCACTTGCCGTTGCAGCAGTGCCAGAAATGCTTGCACTGACCGTAACCTTGACGCTGACTACAGCCGTGCAGCGTATGGCAAAAAAGAATGCCTTGATTCGTAAATTGCCTGCTGTTGAAACTTTGGGCAATGCTTCAGTTATCTGTAGTGATAAAACAGGAACACTGACGCTGAACCAGATGACAATTACGCAGCTGTGGTGTCGTGACGAAGGGGTCTTTGGCGCAGATTCCGACTTTAATGAAACTCAAAAAATGCTCATAAAGGGCTTTGGACGCGCAAGTAATGCAAAAATTGAAATGGACGCAGATGGCAAAAAGCAATACTTTGGCGATGCGACTGAAGTCGGCATCATGAAGCTGCTTGACTCTAAAGATCTGTATGGAGCATTGAAATACACCTATAAGCGCATTGCCGAGATTCCTTTCAGCAGTGAACGTAAAAAAATGTCGGTTATCTTAAAGGATGAGCGTGATGGCAAATACGTTGTTTTGACAAAAGGTGCTCTTGATTGGCTGCCTTTGTGCCCAGAATCCAGCGAGAATTTGACACAAGCTCGCAAAGTGCATGATGAGTTTGCAGGCAAGGCGCTACGTGTACTTGCTATTGCAGGAAAGCGCTTTGATGAGTTGCCAAATGAAGAAGACTTGGACAGTGTTGAGTCTGATCTGAACCTCTTTGGCATGATTGGCTTGATTGATCCGCCGCGTCCTGAAGCACTTGAAGCAGTCAAGGTGGCGAAGTGTGCAGGTATTCGTACGGTCATGATTACAGGCGACCATGCCATTACGGCAAAAGCAATCGCCGAAGAACTTGACATACTTGATGAAGGTCAGTGCGTAGTAACAGGTGCTGAACTTGCTGATATGAGCGACGAATACCTAAATGACCACGTTAAAGAATATTCCGTGTATGCACGTGTATCGCCCGAAGATAAACTACGCATTGTAAAGTCTTGGCAAAAGAATGATGCTGTTGTTGCGATGACAGGTGACGGGGTTAATGATGCACCAGCACTGAATGTTGCCGATGTGGGTGTTGCTATGGGCATTACAGGAACAGAAGTTGCAAAAGGTGCGTCAGACATGATTTTAACTGACGATAATTTTGCAACGATTGTTGATGCTATTCGCGAGGGACGCAATGTCTTTCGGATTGTAAAGAAGGTAATCTTATTCCTGTTTGCCTGCAATCTGTCTGAGGTTGCCATCATGCTAATTGGTCAAGTTGCAGGTTGGGGTCTGATCCTTACTCCTATTATGCTGCTGCTGATTAACGTTGTGGGTGATGGAATACCAGGATTACGCCTTGCCAATGAGCCTGCGAATCCTAATCTGATGGACAGGGAACCTGTTAAGCGTGGCGAGAGTTTCTTTGGCGGCGGAATTGCTAAGTTCCTAACTCGCCAGGTGATTTTCTTTACAATCTCGGGTCTTTTGGGCTACTGGTATGGTGCATTTCTAATCAACGATGGATACTATATTTCGCAAGGAATGTCAGATCCTTTGGGTCAAACCTTGGCCTTCCTTGCGATTGGGTGGTCATCGATTCTGCATATTTTTAACGTACGCAGTTCAAAGTCAATCTTTAGAAAGTCGGTTAGGGATAACTGGCCGCTCTTTTGGGCGGCGATTGGCATGATTGTACTCTTTGGTGCCTTCATAGTACTCGAGCCATTCCAGCATATCTTTGCGTTGACGCCGCTGAGCGCAGAGCAATGGTTCTGGGGCATGCTAATCGCGCTTATTCCAACTGCGCTTCGTGAATTATTTGTGCATATTGACCGCCTGCTTGCCGCGCGTGCAAAAAAGCGTGGCACTTATGAACAGGGTCTTGATTTGGGCTAGTAATGTATAAGGGGCGTTCCTGCTAAAGAGGAGCGCCCCTTATTACTGCCCTGCTTATCTCTGGCTGGTACTTTGACGATATGAGTGATCATTACCACCTTGTGAAAAATTCTGCTTTTCGAAGGCTTTGGACTGCTCAATTTCTGTCTTCTCTAGGGGATTGGCTAATTGTTGGCATCCTAATTCCTGTAGTCTTGCAGATGTCGGACGGATCCTCTATGGCAGTGGCTGGCATTATGGCGGCAAAGCTTGTACCGGCACTACTGTTTGCTGCGCTTGCAGACGCAGTGGCAAAACGCTTCAATCAGCGTGCAATCATGCTCTGCTCTGATCTTGCACGTATGCTGCTGGTGCTGGTACTACTACTGAGCAATTCGTTACTTGCAATCTATATCGCACTATTCCTCATGGAAACAGCAAGTCAGTTTTACTGGCCAGCACGCAATGTTATGACTGCTGACATAGTAGAAAAAGATAGTCGTGTACGTGCAAATGGATTTATGTATGGCAGTCAGCGCATTGCCATGGTTATGGGGCTTGTTATGGCAGCAGCCATTGTTCGTGGCTTCGAACAGGCTGTTATGCGAGTGATTGAGCTCGACATTACCAATATTGCGCAGATGATTTTTGACTGGAGCCCTCTGATTGTACAGTCAGGTATTGGCCATGCGGTTAATGTGCTCATCTTTGCATTTTCTGCTGCGCTTCTATTGTTTGTGCGCAGGTCTAGCGCACCAAGCTCTGAAAGACTTCCACCGCTCAGCATTCGCAGGCTTGCGAGGGACGCGATCGCACCTTTTCGCTTTTTGCGTACAAAACCTCAGTTGCGTACCCTACTGATTGCACTGTCTGTTGCGCTTGTCGGTGGAGGAGCTGCCATTCCTGTGGGACTTAGCTACATTGCATCACTTAAGGGTAGTATCCCATTAGCTGATTCACTTTATGTAATATATGCTTTATCAGCTTCACGCCAGATATTCATGTTAGCTCTTGCAACAATTGGTGTCGCAATTGGAGCGGCTATTATGCCTCGACTTACTACACGCCTTGATGCAGCACTACTGCTTCCTGCGTTCCTTGCAATATTTGCTGCAGGCATGCTGGGCTTTGCTTTTAATGAGCAGTACTTTATTGCAGGCATATACGCTGTTGCCGGAGGATTGTGTGCTGCAGGAGTTGTGTTAAGTGGCTTGAACTGTATAGTGCGTAGTGT
The DNA here is from genome assembly GCA_009785795.1 of Coriobacteriia bacterium. Classification (GTDB taxonomy): domain Bacteria; phylum Actinomycetota; class Coriobacteriia; order WRKU01; family WQUG01; genus WQVN01. Next base: position 4,617 of record WQVN01000006.1, on the reverse strand, counting down.
TGGTGAAGATATGCGTGCACGTGTTTTTGCTGCCACAGAAAGCGTACTGAGGGTATCCATGTTGACATCAGTAGTCATAATGACGCCAATAAGCGATGCAATTAGCGGTTATCTCAGGCGCGGACTTGGGCGAGTTGGAATCGACGAATTTTTGTATCTGCCCTTAACAGGGCCACGCATCACGATGGCAATTTCTGCAATAGTCGTTGGACTAGCTGCCGCTTTTGCCTTTAAGGCTATATACTGGAATAAGCGAAATGAATAAGAAAAAGACATATCAGTTACCTCTGTCAGAGGATGTACGTGCAAGCATGCGTGCTGGCGACGAATTGCTACTAAGTGGTAATTGCTACACTTTGCGCGATGCTTCGATGGAACGCTTGACTCGCAGTGTGCAAGCAGGCGATGCAGAGGCCTTGCAACTGATGAAGCTACTGAGTGGGCAGTTAATTTTCTTTGCTGGACCGACTCCCGCACATTCTGGTGCTCCAGAACTACCCTTTGGCTCGATTGGGCCAACCACCTCGAAGCGCATGGACGCAGGTCAGATTACGCTGATGCCACATGGCATGCTGACAGCCTTAGGTAAAGGAGGTCGCAGCGATGCCTATAAGCAAGCATCATGTAAACATGGTGCAATATATCTTGCCGCGATTGGTGGAGCTGCTGCGATTCTGGCACAGCATGTTATAAGCAGCGAAGTTGTCGCTTGGTCAGATTTAGGGACAGAGGCTGTCCAGTGTCTGGAACTGCGCGATTTCCCCGCAGTTGTTGCAATTGATGTCTGTGGTGGGGATGTGTATGCCGCATATCGAAAATGTAGCGATGATGGGGACGAGGGTAGTCCAAATCAATTCTTCCATTGTGGACAGTCATCGCACAGAACAGGAACTTTCATTACCTTTGAAGGGGGAGAGGGCTGCGGTAAATCAACTCAGATTGAATTGATTGCGCAATCCTTGCGAACTAAGGGTCATGAGGTGTTGACTTTGCGTGATCCAGGCTCAAGTGCTATTAGTGAGGCTATTCGTAGTATTTTGCTTGATGCTGGCAACAGTGAGCTTAGCGCGCGCAGTGAGTTATTTTTGTATCAGGCAGCTCGTGCGCAACTGGTGTCAGAAACGATTGCACCTGCACTCGCGCGTGGCGCAATCGTACTGTGTGATCGTTTTTCTGATTCGACCACTGCCTATCAGGGCTATGGACGTGAACTTGATATCGAACAAATCGAGCAGATGAACTTATTTGCAACAGGCAACATTGTTCCTGACTTGACTATCGTGCTCGATTTGCCATCGGAACAAGGTCTGGCGCGCGCAGCGCAGACGGGTACTCCTGATCGCCTAGAGCGTGAAAATGTAGAGTTTCATCAGCGCGTGCGTGAGGGCTTTCGTGCGATCGCTGCTGCCTGTCCAGATCGTGTTCATGTGCTTGACGCAACACGCAGTAAGGCAGCCATTGCTGCCCAGATTCAAGAACTTGTCAGCAGGCTGGGGTGTGACAACTAATGGACTGTTCAAAGCATTTTTGGGATAAGGTTATTGGACAAGACGGTGTTGTTCGTGCTCTGCAGCACTCCTTGCAGACAGATAGCCTCACGCATGCCTACTTATTTGTCGGTGCGCGTGGGCTTGGAAAAATCAATGCAGCACGTGCAGTGGCAACGCAGCTGATGTGCGCAGACAGAGGTTGCGGTACCTGCGCGATTTGTACGCAGCTCGAAAATAATACGCATCCTGATTTTCAGATCCTTGAACCAGAAGGTGCGGGAGGCTATCTAGTTGGGCAAATCCGTGAGCTGAATTATCAAGTACAGCTGGCACCTGCTCGTGCTAGTCGCAAGATTTTTGTTATTCGCGATGTTGATTTATTTAATGTCAGCGCGGCAAATGCTTTTCTAAAGACCCTAGAAGAGCCAACAGACAGTACAATTTTTATCCTTCTTTCAACAAGTCTTGAAGCAGTGCTTGCGACAATCAGGTCACGCTGTCAAATTTATCGCTTTTCTCCATTGAGTCCGCAGCGTGCACGTGAAGTCTTAAGTGCAAAGACAGGCATCAATGGACAGCGTGCAGATATTGCACTTGCAGCAAATGGATATATTGTGGCAGCAGCTCGCGACTATTTGAATTCTCCCAAACAACAGGAGTCACGCCAAGTGGTCATACGTACTTTTCGTGATCTGCAAACTGCTGACGATCTAGATGTGTTGCGCATGGCACGAGAAGTTTTACGTAGTGCGCTTGACTCTGTCGAAGAGATGCGCGCAGTGATGGATGCAGAGTTTATCGAGCGCAAAGAATTGCTTGAAGCTTCTGCATTAAAACAGCTAGAGCGATATAATGAAAGAAGACTATCATCGTTTGAAACACGTCAGACAATGATGGTGCTTACCGTGTTTTCGACCTTGCTTGCTGACTGCTTACGTATTGTTGCAGATAACAACAGTGAGACCGAAGATGCAGACATGATAAATATTGATGCAGTTGACATGTTGCGCCAGGCTTGTGTTGGCGCAGCACTTAATCCGGCAAAGCTCGCCCACGGACAGGAATGCATTGCGATTGCGCGCAGACGACTTGCGAGCAACGTGGCGATTGAATTGCTGGTTCAGGCTCTGCTTTTTGATTTACGAGAGGTCATAGAATGTCCCCAGGGATAGAAGATACTGAAGAAGTGGATGCAGAATTGCAGCAGATGGCTGCTAAGAAACATACTGCCAAAAGCAAAGATGACGATACCACTGTTCAGGTGGTCGGTGTGCGCTTTCGACACTCAAAGACCTTGTGGTTTGATCCGAGTGGACATGAGCCACAGGTTGGTCAAAAGCTTATTGTTTCTACTGAGCGGGGAACAGAAATGGGAGACTGTACCTTGGTCAACCATGAGATTTTGCACAGTGAACTTCCTGCACCTCTAAAGCCTGTATTGCGCATCGCAACTGACGATGATCTTGCTTGCGACAAAGAACTGCAGGACGAGGAGCATGCTGCATTTCCTGCATTTCGTGAACTTATCGAAAAAAACGAAATCGACATGAAGCCAGCTGATATTGAGATTCTGTTCGGACGCGAAAAGATGATTTTTTACTTTTCGGCAGAGGAACGGATTGACTTTCGTCAGCTCGTGCGTGATTTGGCAGCACATTTTCACTGTCGTATCGAGATGCGCCAGATTGGTGTGCGTGATGAAGCACGTATGGCAGGTGGCCTGGGACATTGTGGTGAAGAACTCTGCTGCAGCAGGATGGGCGGCGAATTTGAACCTGTGTCAATCAGGATGGCAAAAGAGCAGGGATTGCCGCTTAACCCTAGCAAGATTTCAGGGGTTTGTGGTCGCTTGATGTGTTGTTTGCGCTACGAGGTTGAGGCCTACAAAGATTTCAACCGTCGCGCACCTAAGAAGGGTGCACGTATTGATACCCCACGAGGCTGTGGTAAAGTTGTTGAACTTGATGCTCTGCGCGAAACAGTAAAGCTGCAATTTAAAGGTGATGAGCCTGACAAGCAGGGTGACAGCATGGTAGTTCCTCTGACGCGCATGTGTTGCAGGGACCGTAAGGGCGGCCGTGGCGACAAAGGCAGTAACCATGGTTGCGGAGGGCGTCCATGTGCCATCGAGCCAACAGAATTCGAACGTCTTGAAGAGGAAAGCAAGCAGGCACGCAGTGCATCACTTTCAACCGACGGCTTGAATTATATGGGACTCAGATCCAGCGATGGTGCTGCTGTTGACAACGGAAAACAAGCCGCAGATGATCACCGTGACAGAAGTAGCAAGGGTCGAAAAAGCCGTAGAAGTCGTAATCGTGACGCTGGTCATGGTAAAAATAGCAGTCGCTCAGATGCTTCTAAGGAAAACAAGAAAGATGCAAAATCTGAGAACTCGGCGGGTAAGCAGCAAGGATCTGGTCACAAGCGTTCGAATCGTCGCAATAAAGGTCGCAGACGTAAGTCTGGCGGCAAGGACAAACATGGACAAAGCAGCAGTAGCAATACTAGGCAGGGTGGCAGTTCACAGTCTGGAAAAGGCAAACAACAGGCTAACACCACACAGAAGGTCGAGACCAGAGTACCCCGCAGACGCCGCCGTCCAGCTGGGGAATAAACAGCATATAGCGAGCAATGACAGATACAAACACAGTGATAGCAACAACAGATACGAAAGGATATTGAAATGGCATTTGGATTTGTACGCGCATTTACAGGAGCAATTGGTGGAACCTTTGCCGAGCAGTGGAAGGACTATTTGCTTCCTCGTCCAGGCATTACGGCAACGACTGCCGTGTTTGAAGCAGTTCAAAGAAATACTGATGCGGGACGTGGAGTCAACGTCAAGGGCTCGACGAATATTATTACAAATGGCAGTCGCATTGTCGTGCCAGAAGGCACTGCGCTTGTCACCTTTTTTAATGGTGAGCTGACCAATTTCATCGCAGAGCCAGGTGGATACATTTACTCATCTGATGATCCGCACGCACGCTCAATGTTTGCAGGTGATGGAATTTTAGGCGCAACTATTAAGCCGTCCTGGGAACGCTTTAAGTTTGGCGGTAAGCCTGGAGCGCAACATCTGGCTTTTTATGTCAACATAAAAGAAATTCCCAATAATCGCTTT
>WQVN01000005.1 GCA_009785795.1 Coriobacteriia bacterium | reverse complement strand
ATTGCGATGCATGACTCCATAACGCACGATGTCTATGTCTTCTAATCCTGGGATAAGCGAAAAAACACGTTGCTGCTCACCAAAGCGCAGGTTGGTCTGAAAGCCCACCAAGTTGTACACCTCGCCCGCCGCGGTTTCTTTACGCAACTGTACGACGGCAAAGGGATAGCGTCCCGTTCGTGGATCATCAATGCCCACTGGCTTGAGCGCACCAAAGCGCAAAGTATCATATCCTTTGCGAGCGAGCTCCTCTATTGGCTGACAGGCAGCAAAGAGCTCTTTTTGTTCGAAATCTTTTTCTTTGACTCGCTTTGCAGAAAGCAGGGCATCATGGAATATGCGATACTCCTCTTCATTGAGCGCGCAGTTCAGATAATCATCGCCGCTTCCCTTTCCATAGCGCGATGCTGCAAACACGCGACTCATGTCGAGAGATTCTTTGCTAACAATGGGTGCTGCGGCATCATAAAATGAAAGTGCATCTATGCCCGTGATAGACTGCAATGAATTCGCAAGGTCAGATGATGCCAAAGGTCCTGCAGCAACTATCGTAGATGACAAGGTATTGGGGTTAAGGTAGGTAACCTCTTCATGGACTAGCTCAATGTTAGGATGTGCCACAATTTCTGCATGCACGGCCATAGAAAAAGCTTCCCTATCGACAGCAAGTGCTCCCCCTGCACACACGTGATGTTCGCGTGCGTGATGTAGTAATCTGCTGCCTAAAAGAGCAAGCTCTCGCTTTAACGTACCTGCAGCACTATTTTCATTATCGCTTTTCAGCGAATTAGAGCAAACCAATTCCGCGCAAAGCCCACCATGATGTGCAGGTGAAGAAACTTTTGGACGCATTTCATACAGATGAACCCGTATTCCTCTGTTGGCCAATTGCAAGGCAGCCTCACTACCCGCAAGTCCACCCCCAATAACAGTCACCTGCGGAACAGCGCTACTACTATTTACCCCATTATCTGTCATACCCCAATTCTAGCAGTATGTAAAACCTATTTCTTTTTGCGGCGGCGGTAGTAGACTACTGCAGCTGCAGCACTGGCTGCAGTAGCTGCTGCAATGCCAGCTACCACTACAGGAACCCAAGGAAATTCTCTTCTGCCAGATGGTACAGGCAACAGCTGATCTTCAGTTAAAATGTCCATTGCATCTTCTGAGACTTCAACAAGCTCACTAATAACAGCTTCTTCTAGTTCTGGATGCCATTCAGATGGGCCCTTGGACGAACTAGGATTGTCTGGTGCAAACAAATTGCCAGAAGCATCTGACTGCAAAGTCTGACACCTGCCGTCAGGCGGCATCGCACCCGCAAGACTGATTCCCAGATGCCTTTCAACGCCGCCAAGCACAGATTCAAGAATATGTGGTTGTGTAGCTAGGTAGCTAGCAGATAACGTCAGGATCAGCGAAATGACAATAGCTGCAGTAACATTTCCTATGTAGCTACTCACTTTTGCAGGCAAACTGCTACGCCGCTTTAGTCTGCGCGCTTCACGCAGAGCTTTTTGCTGTTTGCGCTCGCAGTCCCTTTGTTTTCTTGCTTGCTGCTGCTCAAGCATGTCTTTCTTTAGCAAAAGCGTATCTCGCCGCTTGGGCAGTGCTACTTGCTTCATTGTGTCCTTCTCTCTATCAGGCTATCGTTGCAATACCAACAACTCATCCCTGCCATCAACATCCAGCAAGGCGCAGTAACGCAACGAGATCTTCGCGCAAGCTTATGTCGCTCCACGTAGGTTTATGCTGCACAAAAACACAGGGTATTTTTCCTGCCATCTGTTTATGAATATGATTGAAGTCATCCTGACTGACTCCTCGTATGCACACAGCAAGTCCACGCAGGTCTTCATAACTGGTTGAAAGCAGCAAGGCATTAAGCGGAGCAAGTTCCCATGCTTGACCACCACTGACAATACAGCGCAAGTCACCGCTGGCAAAACGTCGTGCACCCTCTGACAGTACACCGCAGTCCCAAATCAGCAACTGAAAACCCTCAATGTCACCAGGTAATACTCCCGACATAATGCTAATTCCTGCAAAAGAAGCAAACTGTCGCTTGCGCTGTCCTGCAGCTGTCTCTTCACGCACTGACAATACATAGCATTCCTTCATAGAGTCAAAATTCTTTTCTGGCAAGATAACACCGCAGCTTTTTCCTTGCTCGCTCGCCTTTAACGCCAGCGAAAGTGCAAGATGAGTTGCTCCGACCTTTGGCTCAAGCCCTGCAATAGTTACCAAGATACGTGTGTCTTTTGTCGTATTTTTCTTTGCTGGCAAGCCTTGATGCGGTATTGCAGCTGTTCGACTTTTTCTCAATTCGGTTCCTAGCATAGAACATCCTCACTTACGTAGCGACCATCTGCACGTCGCATAACTTTTCCCTGCACTTCAAAGTAGGTTAATATTTCAACCACTTCTACGACAGACAAATTCAATTCCTGTGCAAGGTCATCAGGCAGTGATGGCGTGCTTTGACACGCCGCATATATCTTTCCCGCATTTGATTCAACCTGTTCAGTGCCTTCAAAAATGCTCGCGTCATCAGCGCTGCGATTAAAGTCGGCAAACAAACTTGCCACATCAGGACGCGATCCAGAAACACTGCAGGCATGAGCCAGGTCATCACGGCAGGAAATAGGAAATGCTCCCTCACCAATCAATCGATTTGGAGCAGCAGATTCCAAGCAAAGTATTGATCCAGGCACTGCGGCAACAGGTACTCCCAAATCAAGTGCATGCTGCACTGTCGAAAGCGTGCCACTGGGTAGACGCGCCTCAACAACAATGACAATATCTGACAAAGCTGCGATTAGGCGATTGCGCTGAATAAAGCGATGCTTCATGGGTGGCATCTGCCATGGATATTCTGAGATGATCGCACCACCAGATTCACAAACTGCATCAAAAAGCTTTCCCGCTCTACTGGGATACACCAAATCTGCACCGCAGCCCATAACAATGACGGTTTTGCCACCTGCCTCTACCGCTCCCTTATGTGCTGCCTGATCACAGCCACGCGCTCCTCCTGAATAAATCGTGTAACCCAGTTCAACTGCCCAGGTTGCAATCAATCGTGCAATACGTAACCCGTAGGAAGTTGCATTGCGCGCACCTACTACTGCAATGCCAGGGCGTAGAGCAGATTCACAGCCCACACCATAGATTGTGTGTGGCGCACACTCTCGAGCCAACAAAATTTCAGGATAGCTAGCGTCGTCTTGCTCAAGCTCAAATTTCGGCTTTTCAATCATGATTGCTCCATGTTTTTCTATAGGAAAGCGCCTCACTAACATGTGCGCTGCTAACACGATCGCAGGTATCAAGGTCTGCAATCGTGCGCGACAGACGCATAATGCCAACTATTGATCTGCCTGATAACTTGAGTTTGCGAGCCGCTATTTTAAGCAGCTGTGATGCCTTTTCATCAATTAGGCTAGAATCACATAGCTCTTCTCTACTCAAGTCACGACTAAAGCCCTGTCCTCTTTTTGCCACAAAATCACGCGCAGTACTAACCTGATCTGCAAGCATCTGCGACGATGGCTGCGTCGTCTGCATCTCTCCTTTCTCAAAAAACCTGTCAGAATTTGGACGTGGCACAGCTACAAACATGTCAAAACGATCCAACAGCGGTCCCCCTATTCTGTTTTGATATTGCTCAATTTGTCCTGGTAAACAGCGGCAATTGTATGATTGATCGCCCAAATAACCACAAGGACAAGGATTTGCCGCACCTACCAACATGATTTAGCAGGAAAACTAAAGGATCCATTTGCACGCACAATACGAATAACCCCATCTTCAAGTGGCTGACGCAAAGACTGCAGACAGGAGCGGTGAAATTGAGGCATTTCGTCAAGGAACAGCACACCATTATGTGCAAGTGATACCTCGCCTGGACGCACGGGATTTCCACCACCCACGACAGCAACAGTCGTCGCACTGTGGTGAGGAGCACGAAAGGGTCGCTGCCCTTTCCGATGATCAAATGGAACTCCTGCTACTGAATTGACCAGCGCAGTCTGTATCAGCTCGTCTGGTGTCAGCCTTGGCATAATGCTGGGCAAACGTGATGCCAGCATGGTCTTGCCCGTTCCAGGAGGTCCCATCATCAGAATATTGTGTTGCCCTGCAGCAGCAATAGTCAGTGCGCGCACTGCTTGTTGCTGTCCAAGAACCTCGGCAAAGTCTCCGCACTTATGAACATTTTCACTTTGTACGTCAAACCAACTTAAACATAAAGAGCGAGGCTTCAGTATTGTACTGTCAAGAAAGGTACCTAGATGCGAAACTTCATAAACTGAAAGATCAAGCAGTCCTTCAAACAGTGCTGCATCTGCGCAAATAAGAGTTTTGCCCAGTTTTCGCGCAATCATTCCCAGACCAACCATGCCACGCACATTTGACACTGATCCATTAAGGCCTAGCTCACCAACTGTGAGACAGTCATCAAAGTTTTCTGCGGGCAATATGCCATCTGCCATCAAAATGCCTAGTGCAATGGGCAGGTCAAATCCCGTACCTGATTTGTGTACAAGCGCAGGTGCCAAATTCACTGTAATGACTCCGTCCGGAATCTGGAATCCACTATTCTTGAGTGCTGCAGTCACGCGACGATGCGACTCCTTTATCGCAGTATCCCCCAAGCCAACAATATGAAAATTGGGTAATCCTGAAGTCAGGTGAACTTGAACGTTGATCTTTTTTGCCTCAACACCCACCATTCCAGCAGAAACAAGTTGCGCATACCGCCTATATTTATGTGTCGCACTCAATTGTTTTTCCTCAAAAGCAGCAACTAGTCAGCACCTGAAACATTGCGCACATAGTGCAATTGGACACGCCTGCTAATCTGATCAACATGAATGCCGATGAAATCAAAACGCACCGCATTATGCCTAATGGCTGTACGACTACGAAAAACCTGTATCAGCTTATAATAGCGCTCACGCTTTTTCGCAGTGATTGATTGGGCGGGATCTCCTTGGACAGCAGTTGTTCTGGTTCGCACCTCACAAAAAACAAGCGTCTTGTCGTCGAGGGCAATAATGTCTGCTTCACCATAGCCACATTTCCAATTTCGGTCGACAATCTTCATTCCTTGTCCAAGCAAAAACTCACAGGCAGCCTCTTCCCCACGTCTGCCTATTTTTTGTCGTCTGCGTTGACGCTCGCTTACATGCTGTTTCACCGTCATAATCCACCTCCACACTCACCTTAGCAGGAAGTGCTTAAAGGCTGATTACATTTGGATTATGCACGGATAAAAAATATCTTTGGCATTGATAAAGACTTGATTAAATTTGAATTAAACTGACAGCGTGGAAGCGTAAAATTTGCCACCTGCAGGAAACAAATTGGTGCTAAAAAAGTTCTTCCTGATTGCCTGATTCAAGGATTTTCTGACAAAAACTACGCCGATGAATAGATGACAATCCCTGCTGAACAATAGCTGTGCGATGAGCAATAGAACCATAACCTTTATTTGAAACAAATCCATATCCGCCATAATCAGCATCTGCAGCAACCATAAGCGCGTCACGCGCAACTTTTGCAAGAATTGAAGCTGCAGCAATACCCGCAACTTTGCTGTCCCCCTTCACAATGGCAATTTCTTGCTCGAACAACTTCATCGGCAATCCATCAATCAACACTTTGTCAGGCGCGTAGTCCAATTGGAGGCCTTCTACGGCACACAACATGGCACGACGAAGCGCAGGCACAATTCCATGCTCATCAATGTAGCCTGCGTCTACATGAGCAACATGCCATGCTTGCACATTATCAGTCAAAGCTACTGCCAATTCTTCACGCTGCTTTGCACTGATCTGTTTTGAGTCACGCAATCCTAACACGGGCTGCCAATCTGGTCCCAGCACTACAGCAGCAGCAGAAACAGGACCTGCCAACGCGCCGCGACCAACTTCGTCGATGCAAACAATAACCTTTGCGCCGGCATCATACAAATCCTGTTCACACGCAAAGAGCGCCTGAACTTGTGCCAGGCGCTCTTGTTCTGTATTAAATTTACTCGACCGATTAAGCTGTTTTGCCATGTTGCCGCTGTCTAAAGCTTTCTTCAAGCAGTTGTGCGCAGTACTCGCGCCAAACTCCAAACTTAGTAGTTTTTCTCTTTCAGGCGCGCAGCTTTACCAACTTTATCACGCAGGTAATACAGCTTTGAGCTGCTAACCTTGCCACGGCTGACAATCTCGACCTTTTCAATTCTGGGTGAGTTTACCGGGAAAGTACGCTCAACGCCAACACCAAAGCTGATTTTGCGCACAGTGAAGGTTTCACGATTCATCGCACCATGACGACGAATTATGCGACCCTCAAAAATCTGAATACGCTCACGATTGCCCTCGATAATACGATAGTGAACTTTCACGTTATCGCCTACTTGGAATGCAACCAAGTCATCTCTCATCTGTTGTTGCTCCAAAGCACGAATGACATCCATAGCAGTAATCCTTTTCTCAATACCTAAAACACAAATCTTAAATCGCATAAATAATATGAAAACACGATTGGCTAGTATACCTCAAAACATCAAACCTGCGCAAGCTGACCACATACACCCATTTTAGATTTGACAGCAGAGGATGTCCATATCCCCCACACATTACTTATGGTAGGGATGATTTGCTGATATGCTGCATGCCCGATACAGCTGTTCTGCAAGCATCACGCGTGCCATCTGATGTGGCCAGGTCTGTGCACCAAACGACAAGGATTCATGTGCCTGTGACAATACCTCTTTTGATAATCCATGAGAGCCACCAATAATGAAAACTATGTTGGATTTGCCAGACAGCTTTAAATCGTCAAGCCTTCTTGATAGTTGCTCGCTGCTATAGTTTGTACCCTGACTATCTAAGGCAACCACATGACTATTTGCAGCACCAGCAGCAAGGCGCTTCAAAATGTCTGCACCCTCGGCAATCTGGACGTGCTCTGCCGTGCTTTTCTGCCCTTCACGATCAGACAGCTCTATAATCTCTGTTCGTCCATATGCACAGAGGCGCTGCACATATTGCGCAAGCGCCTCTTTCCAGTATCGTTCCTTTAACTTGCCAACCGCAAGAATGGTGATTTTCACGCCTGATTTATTCCTGTTCGGATTCCATAAATTCGTTAGAAGCAAGGGTAGCTGTCAGCACATCATTTTCACCACTGCGATAAATTTCTACCTCAACTCTGTCACCTACACGATATGAGCGTATTGCAGAAATAACATCTTCTGAATTGGAAATGTTGTGCTCGCCAATGCGCACAATAAAATCGCCGATCCTAATGCCGACAACATCAGCAGGTGATCCGCCTGCAATAAAGTTTACAACAGCGCCACGCTCAACAGGAAAGCCGTAGGCGCGTGCAATCTCTGGAGTAATGGTCTGAGTACTCACTCCCAAGAAGGCATGTGACGCCGCACCTGTCTCGATTAACTGGTTTGCTACATGCACCACCGTGTCAACAGGAATTGCAAAGCCAACACCTGCAGATGACCCTGAAGTTGTATTGATAAGTGAATTTATGCCAATTAGGCGACCAGATTTGTCAACCAGCGCACCACCAGAATTGCCGGGATTAATCGCTGCGTCAGTTTGGATTAAGTCTACGTATGCAGTCCAAGTACCATGCGTTGCCATCACATTGGTACGTCCAAGTCCAGAAATTATGCCTGCAGATACTGACATCTCATGTCCAAAGGGAGACCCTATTGCCATGACGTATTGACCTTCAAGCAAGTTGCTTGATGTCCCCAATTCAATGGCGGGCAAATCCTCGGCATCAATCTTTAAGACTGCGAGGTCAGTTGATGGATCTGCTCCTACCAACACTGCCTGATGTTCCTCGGCACCTGCAGACACCGTAATACTACTCATATTCTGGATAACATGGTAATTGGTGACAATATAGCCTTCTGACTTTAAGATAACGCCCGCACCAGCATTCCGGGCTTCACTTTCGGGAAACATGCCACCCATACCACCCATGCCGCCACCCATGCTCATCGTACCTGAAATACTTACGACGCTCGGAAGCACCTTCTGTGCAACTTGCACAGAAAGCTCATCTTCTGAAGGATTGACTAACCCTTCTGGAATAACGATTGGATCTCTGGGCTCATCTGATGCACTGCCCGTTGGTGCCTGGTCTTCTGCGACGGACGAAGTAGCAGGATTCCATTCCGAAAGCACATCTGGATTCAGCATCGCAACTGCAGCCAGAATACTTGTCAGCAACAAAGCTGCACCAGCAATCAGCGCTATTATGGACTTGGTACGTTTTTTGGCACGCGAGCCCTTATCTGCATCATCTGCAATATCATCTACTGGCAGCATGGATTGATCAGGCTGGAGTGGTAGCTGTTGCCCATACGCTGCCTGCATCGCCTGGTCTGACTGCACTACTTGTCCTGCAGAATCATGCGGTACTGTGCCCTGTTCAAATTGGGTAGCATGTTGCATTTGTGCTGCCGTGAAATCTGCAACCCCAGGTACTCCTGGTGTTCCAACAGAGGAAACAGGATCTGGCACACCCAGCACTTCTGGCGCAGCGGGCTGAACCGCAGCATCTGGCACATAAACGTAGTGCACTGGAGCATCCTGATGATCGGGCTGAGGAGTCTGTCCCCGCGGGTCATTTGGGTTAAAATTTGTCATGTGTTCTCCTGACTGTCTTAAGCATATATCGCAATTTTAACCCTTTTCGGTTCTAGGTAGTCGAGTTGTTTACTTATTAGTCCTTTTCTCTATTGCAAAAACTTGCTTGCCATAAGCACGCCACAGCAGAAATGCACCTAAAATAAGCATGGGCATAGATAGCAGCATGCCCATCGTCAGCCAATTGCCTGCCAAAAATCCTATATGTGCGTCAGGCTCCCTGAAAAATTCTGCAAAAATACGTACTGCTCCATACAGAACAAGAAAAGTGCCCAACAGGCTACCCTGAACAGGTGGCTCTTCCTTTTTTGCAGCACACAAAGCCATGTACAGCAATACTGCAAAAATCAGTAGCCCTTGCAGTAAGGCCTCATATACTTGTGAGGGATGACGAGCAAGCGGACCTGCGCCCTCAAACACAACAGCCCAAGGAACTTCGCTGACCCTACCCCATAGTTCACCATTGATATAGTTTGCCATCCTGCCCAACCCCAGCCCAATTGGCGCTCCAATTATGACTAGATCACCCAGGGACAAAAGGGGCATCTTGATAATGCGCGCTGAAATTGCACCACCAATTACTCCGCCAATCAATCCTCCATGAAAAGACATACCCGCGATACCGCCCTGCCAAAATGCAATCATTTGTACAGGATTTGCCAGATAATAGGCAGGATTGTAGAGTAGGCAAAAACCAATACGTGCACCGATTATAAGACCCAGTGAAACACCAAGCAGTACGGTAATCAAATCATCGAAGCTAAATTCAGTCTTCCATCTTTTGGCAAAGTAGTAAGCAAGTCCCGACGCAGCCAAAAAACCCAATACGTAACTCAGTCCATACCAGCGAATAGCAAGGCTTCCCACGCTAAACGCCACGGGATCCATTGCCTGAATGTTTTGAAGCAGTTCTGCCATGAAATAAGTCCTTTTGTGCTACAAGAAAGCAGCTGGCGGAAACTCAAATTGCCAGTTGCATCAAAGGCTAATGTTCGTCTGCATCCGTGACCGTACGAGCTAAAAACTCGTCGACAGATTCCATCTGGTCAAGCTCAAATGCAAAATACTCTAACTGCTTGTCTTCTGTGTCGGTAAGATCTCGGCTTGAAAGCAGTGGTGTATCTGAACAATCGCAATCGCTAGAACAGGAATCACCAATCTGGTCTATACCATGCTGTCCCGTCATGCGTCCCAAGACATTGGAAAAGGAAAACTTGCCGTCTTTAAGAGGAATATGAAGGTCACGAGCAAGTTGCTCAACAACGGCACGAGGAATAATTGGAGTCTGCGAAGATATCTTTACCAAGGTACCACACTTGGGACAGCGCACTGCAATATCAGCGCTTCCTTGCTGGTGCACCACCATGTCTTCGACACAGTCAAAGCCCACTTGCATCATTCCATCAACGGGACAATGAAATCCAATTTGCCCAAACAGCATTCCGCTTTATCCTTTCATACACTGCTTATTCTGATGTTTCATTATACAATGCCCAGACCTTATCTTTCCAAAGAGGTCACAGAAGTGATACCTTCACGAATCCTGGTAGACGAATACGGTATCCCCTTGCTATCTACCTCTTGGCCAAATACAGTAATCTCCATGTCAAGAATCTCCTGCATCTCTATCGAGCCACAAGTAGCACCCTTGCCACACCTAAAGTCACTGCCAACTATTATTTCGCGCACCTGTGCAACTGTTGGCATGGTTTTCAGTAAAAATTCTGTGGCACTTTGCTGGGACAAGGCATGAGTAAACGGCAATACTATTACTTGATCAATGCCACAAGCTTCAATTGTAGCAACTTTTTCTGACAAGCTCATCAAGGTCTGCGGTGCGTGACTAGGTCTGATTGTCGCATTGGGATGTACATCAAAAGTGAGAACAGCACTGAGTAGCCCACGTTCTTGGGCGCGATTCGCCACCTCTTTCAGCAGCGCTTGATGTCCTAGGTGAACTCCATCAAAAACTCCTATGGTAAGCACACATGGTCCTACGCGTGAGCCTGCTATTCCTGCTGCGTTCAATCTGGCTTCTGGCACTGATGCAGTCAGCACTTCTCGCGACAGAAAGTAATCAGCAATCGCCAGCGGATCATCTGCACAGGTATCTGCCACTTCGGCAATGCTGTGCGCCCGCTCAAGGTCAAACTCTCCCGATGCTACACGCCGCAGCTCGCAAAGATGTGCATGTGTTCCTGCCTCGTGTCCAATATCGCGCGCAATTGCACGGATATAGCTACCCTTCGATACAGTAAAATCTACAACCCACGACGAAGTCGCCTGGTCTATTTCTCTCAAATCTGCACAATGTACCTTGATTTGTCGCGCTGGCTGTTGCAGAGGACGACCCTTGCGCGCCTCGCGATATCCCACCTTGCCATCCACTTTCAGCGCAGAAAAATCAGGGGGTATCTGATCCTGTTCTCCTGTAAATTGGAGCAACAGAGTATGTGCCCAGTCCTCTTGAAACACTGTAGCTGGCACTGGCGAACTATCCACTACGTCTCCTGCTGCATCATCGGTCGTCGTTGCTGTGCCAAAACAAATCCGTGCGCGATAGCTCTTTGTGTCTTTTATAAAGTTGTCTGAAAGTCTCGTCGCAGGACCTACAAGCATTACCATGAGTCCTGTGGCATCTGGATCAAGCGTCCCGCAGTGTCCAATGCGCCCTTCACCCGTAAGTGCACGCAGCTTTGCTACTAGATCGTGGCTAGTCCAACCTTGCGGTTTATCCAGCAGTAAGACGCCCGAAAGTGCCGTTGCAGCTCGTTTCGCACGTTTAGCCTTCAACGATCTTCCAGTCGCTGTCCCAGGTTTGGCTTTCTTCGTCCCTGCTCGCATCGCGCGTCGGCAACACAGCTAACAAGTCATCAAGGATTTGCTCTCGCGTTGCTGATTTATCTTTCCAGGTAATTCCTGCGGCAGCCTTATGTCCTCCGCCACCAAATTGTCGCGCCACTGCAGACACATCAAATTTGCCATCGCTTCGCAAAGACAGGCGTGGTCCCTTTGATGACTCAGTGATAAAAAGTGCTACATCGGTATCGCGAACATAGCGAATTAGGTTAATCAGATTCTCTGTCCAATCAATGGGAAGATTCAGCTCCTGCAGATCAGCATCAGACAGGTAAGAATGTACAACTGCGCCACCATTAAGTAGTTTTGCGCGTGACAATATACGTCCTTCAAGCTGCAGTGCTGCAAGCGGTTTTTGTCCATACATCTGCTTTGCGATATGTGCAGGTTCAGCACCAGCTGCTATCATTTCGCTTGTCGCGGCAAAAACCTGCTGTGTTGTGTTGGAAAACTGAAAGCTGCCCGTATCACTTGCCGTTGCAACATAACAGGCAGTGGCAATATCGGCTGTACGATCCCACCCCATTTTACCAAGCAAATCCCAAATCATCTGCCCATTAGCTGCCGCGTCAGGACGTACGTAACGTAGGTCAGCATAATTTTCTTGCAGTGGCGGATGATGATCAATAATAATTGTTTGTTTTGCAGCACGCAGCAGATCGCACGCCTCGCTAAGTCTGCCAATATCTGGCGTATCAAGTGCAATAAAATAATCTGCAATTTGTCCTGCCATCTGATCAGGACGTTTGTAATTATGCGCACCCGCCATCCACAAATATGGTTCTGGCACGCTCCCATTGTCAGCAAGCACAGAAACCGCATTGATATCTCGTGCCTGCAGCGCAAGAGTCAGTGCGAGCACTGACCCTACCGCATCACCATCGGGACGCGTATGCGCACAGACCATGACCTGTGTATCTTTGCCAATGCCCTGCAGAAGGTCACAGAGGGCTTCTGCGCTGATATCCCTGCCAGTCACAACAGTACTGCTATACCGCAAGAATCGTCATCTATATTGCTAGGCATCTTCGTTTGCATCTTGTGCGGCAAACTGTTCGCGACGCTCATCTGCACTTGCCAAGATATCTGCAATGCGCTGACCTTCATCAAGCGCTTCATCAACGTGAAAATGTAGCTCTGGGGTAGATCTCCAGCCAACTGCCTTGCTAAGCAGGCTGCGAATGCGACCCTTTGCAGATTCAAGTCCCGCAAGCATTTCTTCGTAGCGCTCTGGGTCATTACTTACAAAAACATGTGCCACACTTTTATCTGGACTTACTTCAACACCCGTTACCGTAGTCATAAATATGCGTGGATCACTAATTTCACGCTCGATTATCAGGGCAACTGCAGCGCGCGCCGCCTCATCATTTTTACGGCTAAAATTCTGACGTGACATAGTTTATTTCCTTTCTATCGTCCAATATACTAAGCTTTGCGAGCAACTTCATTTATGCGATAGGCTTCAATAATATCTGCAATCTTTAAGTCTTGGAAGCCATCAATTCCGACACCACATTCATAGCCTGCGCGTACCGATTTGACATCTTCTTTAAAGCGACGGAGCGACCCAATGGTGCCCTCATAAACTACCGTTGAATCACGAACAATGCGAACCTTGTCATCGCGACCAATCTCGCCCTCTAACACGTAAGATCCTGCAATAGTACCCATCTTGGGAACACGGAATAGCTCACGCACCTCAACGCGCGCAGTATCCTCCTCAACAAATTCAGGAGCAAGCATTCCTACGCGTGCTGCATTAATCTCTTCAATCGCTTGATAGATTACGCGATACAAGCGCACATCTATCTGTTCTTCAACAGCAAGGGTCTTTGCCCCTGGTGTTGGACGAACGTTAAATCCAATAACAATGGCGTTACTCACCGTTGCAAGCTGAATGTCGGTTTCAGTAATTCCTCCAACTGCAGAGTGAACAATGTTAATGCGCACTTCTTCCTGATCAATCTTTGTCAGTGCATCTGCCAAGGCCTCAATGGATCCCTGTACGTCTGCCTTTACAATCAGGTTCAAGTCCTTGATTTCCCCTGCCTCAATTGCACTAAACAAGTCATCAAGCGATACATGCTTGTGGCTCGTTTCATGTGCACGCAGACGCTGCTTCATAGCACGTGTATCAGCAAGAGCACGTGCAGCTCGCTCGTCCTTAAATACAAGGAACTCGTCACCTGCTGAAGGCACGCTTTGCAGTCCTAATATCTCAACGGGCTCTGACGGACCAGCAGACTTTACCTGCATGCCATCAGGTGCCATTAATGCACGCACTCTACCAAAGGCAACGCCTGCAACTAAAGCGTCTCCACCACTCAACGTTCCACGTTGCACCAGCACAGTAGCAACGGGGCCACGTCCCTTGTCTAGCTTTGCCTCAATTACCGTGCCAAAAGCATCAGTATTGGGATTGGCCTTCAGCTCTAGCATGTCTGCCTGAATCAACAACATTTCGAGCAGATCATCAATACCCTTGCGTTGCTTTGCAGATATATCGACAAAGATATTGCTGCCGCCCCAGTCCTCTGGAACAACTTCATATTCTGTCAGCATTTGACGCACGCGATCAGGATTTGCACCGTCTTTATCAATCTTGTTCACCGCAACTACAATGGGCACACCCGCTGCTTTTGCGTGACTAATCGCCTCGACAGTTTGCGGCATAACGCCGTCGTCTGCAGCAACAACCAAGATAACAATGTCAGTGATATTTGCACCACGCGCACGCATCGCAGTAAAAGCTTCGTGACCAGGTGTATCGATAAAGGTAATGTGACGACCATTTTTTTGCACAACAGACGCACCAATATGCTGAGTAATTCCGCCAGCCTCGGTATCTACGATTCCTGTCTCGCGAATCGCATCAAGCAGTGACGTCTTACCGTGGTCAACATGACCCATAACGGTAACAACAGGGCTGCGTGGTTCAAGATCTTCTGGCTTATCCTCTTCAAAGGTCCAGGTCATCTCATCTTCTGGGCGCTGGATGGTCACACTGCGCTCTAAATCATCAGCAAGCAACTCGATCAACTCATTGCTAATGGGCTCATTAACTGAAAGAGGGGTCCCCAGCATAAACAAGGTTTTAATCAAGTCATTAGCGGGAACCTCAAGTACTTCTGCGAATTCGCCCAAGGTCAGACCTTCGCTAACCGTGACCGCACTGCCACCTCCCTTATCTGAAGGCTGAAGCTCAGAATCAGTGGCGGCATCTTTAAGCAGCTCGTCTTCTGCGCCCGCTTTACCCTTTTTCTTCTTTTTCTTTGCTCGCTTTGATTCGCCCTCGGCACGTGCAGCCTCGACCTCTGCGCGCATTTCTGCAAGTACTTTTTCTTTTTGCAGCTTCTCTGCTTGTATTGCCATCTCTTTATAGCGTTGAGCCTCTTCGGCCTCTTTGCGTACTGCTTTTTCACGCTCAAGACGTTCGTGCTCAGCAGCAATGGCAGCTTCAAGACTACTGCGCCTTGTGGCACTTTTCTTTGCCGCATCTGGCTTTTTCGCAGGCTGTTGCTTGCCTTTACCCTTAGGAGCAGCTTGGGAAGCAGTCTTAGGTGCAGATGCAGCAGCTGATTTTTGCTGCGCAGATGCCGCAGCTACCTGTTCTTCAGATGTCGCAGGAGCATCTTTGCCCTCTGTTTTCTTTGCTGCAGTCTTTGCTTCTGCACTTTTCTTCGCAGCCGTTTTCGCAGCGACTTTCGCAGCGACAGGCTTTTTCTTGTCAGAAGCAGTATCTGTAGCTGGCGCTGATGTCGCATCACTACCTGCAGCATCACTGCCCCCGCCTGCAGCAGCGACCGCAGCTATTGCCGCCTCAACAACACCAGGTAATGGAACCTGTTCTTGCGCAGCAGCCTCTGCTGCCGCACGTTCCTTTGCCTCTTCTTCCAAGCGTAAACGCTCAGCTTCGCGACGCGTGCGCTCTTCTTCGCGTTTGACACGTGCTGCTTCTTCAGCCTTGCGACGCTCTTCTTCCTCGGCTTGTGCCGCTGCCTCAGCCTCTGCAACCTTGCGTGCTTCTTCGGCTTCTGCCGTCGCACGAGCCTCGGCAACCTCAGCCTGACGCTGCGCAATCAAAGGAGCAAGCTGCATGCGCACTATGTCAACATAGGCGTCAACCAAGCTTGACGACGGTGTTTTGACTGGTATTCCCAGCTTTTGCACCTCTTCAAGCAGCTCTTTGCTCTGCATGCCGAACTCTTTGGCGAGCTCATATATTTTCGTGCCTGCCAAGCCCTATCACTCCTTATTTCGATATACTTAAATAGGACGCTACGCTCGTGCGCAGCTTACCTATAACTTCTTCACTCAATGCTTCACGTGCTGCAACACCTGGCAACTTCAAGCCTCGTGCCAAAGCACCACGCGCTACCGCCATGTCAAAACAATCAAGAGTGCAGCATGTCCATACTCCCCTGCCAGGCAAACGCTGTCTCTGGTCAAACACCACACAGCCACTATCGTCTCGAACAAAGCGCAACAATTCTCTGCGCGACATCTTTGTCCTGCAGGCAACACAGGTGCGTAAACTTAGCTTGCGCGGTACTTCGCTCGTTGTTGCCCTCGCCTCCGCTGTCACCAGAATCTAGCTTGCATCCTCAAGGTCTGCATGTACACCACAGTAAGCAGAATCAGGACGCGCATGATTGCGGCATCTGACTCCTTCTGATGTCAGTGCCACACAAATCACATCAACCTGATCCAAATCATCGGTCGACACCGTCGGCATGACCAGCCCTGCCGCCTCTGCCATTTCAACACTCTTTATGTCAATACGCCAACCTGTCAGCTGTGCTGCCAACCGCGCATTTTGACCTTCCTTGCCAATCGCCAGTGACAGCTGATCATTGGGAACAATAATGTTTGCCGTATGATTTGCCTCGTCAATCATGACGCGATCAACGCGCGCAGGAGACAACGCATTTGCCACAAAGACCTCAGGATTCTCGTCCCAAGCAATAATGTCAATGCGCTCGCCACGCAAATCAGTTACTACATTACGCACACGGCTCCCACCTGGACCCACACACGCACCAACAGGATCAAGTCCTGGCTCACGACTCGACACTGCCACCTTTGAACGAATGCCAGCCTCGCGCACAATGCTCTTGAATTCGACAATGCCGTCATAAACTTCAGGGACTTCAACCTCAAACAGGCGCTTAATCAGACCTGGATGCTTGCGCGACACAATGATGGATGATTCATTCGCTTTCTGAACGCGGCGCACATCAACAATGTAGACTTTCAGGCGCTCATTAAAGCGATAATGCTCACTTGCAGGTGCCTCGCTTGCAGGAAGTTCTGCCTCAAGGTCGTCACCTAGCTTAATAATGGTAAACTTGCGATTTGTCTGCTGAACAGGACCTGATACCATCTCGCCAATACGTCCAACAAAATCCTCAAAGATGCGCTCACGTCTCGCGTCTCGCACCATGGCACCAATAACGCTTTTTGCTTGATGCGCTGCAATGCGTGAAACTTCTGGAGGCGTAACATCCTTTTCTTCGTACTCGCGCACTTCTCCTTCTTCGGGTTCAGTGTCAGGATCAAAATCGCCCATAGGGATCAGCTCATATACGTAAATTGCACCTGTTTCACGATCAAGCATCACTCGTGCCTGATTTTCCAACTTTAAGACACGCTCATACACAGGAGCAAGATTTTGCTCTAATCGGTCAAGCAGCTCATATTCATCAATCCCATGAGTGCCAGCAATATCCTTAAATGCTGCCATCAAGCCCATATCAGCCATTGTCCTTTTTCCTCTCTCTGCCACCTGGAGACGATACCTCAAGGGTGTACGCACTATCAATACAATCGTCTAAAGCTGCACCTATCCACCTGTTTGCCGCAGCCAGCACATCAATACCAATCCCACCATCTTTATCCAAATAAACAATAACGATGGGACGCTGCATCTGACCCTTAATCTCGACATCAACCAGCTGCAGGCCTTCTGCTGTTGCCAGGTCATCTAACTGATTAAACAGCTCATCTGCAAACGCTATTTTATCCACAAGGTATGTCCACTCCTACAGTTAAGTCAAACAATTTCCACACACTTAAAACACGTCAAAAGTACGTCACAAGCGAAAAGAAGCGGGTCACAGACCCACTTCCCAGTAACGTACAAATCTTAAAGGCGCGCTTATGTAATAACAAGCACCATAGATGTTACCACATGTCGTCCAATTGCAGCAATAAAACGCAAACGCAGTACACGGCCTACAAAATACCTAGAACGAATCCTCTAATTCCCCTGCGCGTTCGACCGCTGCAACAAAGGCATCTTTTATTGCAGAATGAACGCCGCGCGTGTCCATTGTCTGTAGCGCTGCTTCAGTTATGCCACCAGGACTTGCGGTGGCATACATGATTTCACGCGGACTTCTGTCAGTAGCAAGCAGTAGTTTTGATACGCCCACTGCCGTATGCGCTGCAAGTCGCTTTGACAAATCAGTAGGTAGTCCTGCATTATCCCCAGCCTCTATCAAAGCATCAATCATGTAGCTAAAATATGCTGGCCCAGATCCAGAAATTGTTGCACCAGCACTTTGCCATTCTTCAGGAATATGTTCAACTGCACCAACGCTCTCAAAGAGCTGTGTCGCAATCCGTGCCTGTCCCTCACTTACATTGTCAGAACAAGAAATCAATGACATGCCCTGTCCAATAGACACAGGCATATTGGGCATAGCACGCACAACGGGAATATCTGCATCAAGCAATGCATAATAATCCTGAATAGTTACACCAATTGCAATCGAGATAAATAGCGTGCCATCAAGATGTTCTGCAAGTCCGGCAAGCACCTTTGGTGCAATTTGAGGCTTTACTGCAAACAGGCAGACATCATCTGCGCCGTATGTGCGCCCATCTAGTTCTGACAAAACTTTAAGCTGATAGCGCTGCTCAAGAAATACTCTGCGTTCAGGATTAGGCTCAATGACCACAATTTGTGGCGACTCCAGCTTTCCTGCATCCAGAATGCCTGCAATAATCGCTTCCCCCATAGCACCACCGCCTACAACCAACAGTGTGCCCTGTATAATTTTCTCCATCAATATACTCCTGCTATTTCTACTATTGCTATTACTGTTATTGCTCTTACCTGGGAGTCAGTACATAAATGTTTGCTGAAGATCTCGCCAAATGACCATCAAGCGCATAAACTAATCCTGCCATAAAATCGATAAAGCGCTGGCGTTGCGAAGCAGGTACGAGAGTCAAGTCAACTGTCACTGCCTTGCCCTCTTTCAGGCGATTTGCAATTTGGCTGGCTTCTGAATAGCTTTTTGGCCTAAAGGTACGTCCCTCATCAACTGCTCCTTTTGGTGGTACTTCCAGACGGCGACTTTCCTCGACATCACGCAACTCGCTTCCGCTGATTTGTGCCGCGCGCTGCAGATCTGGCTTACGTGCATGCTTTTTAACCGCACTAGGAGACGCCCCAGAAGCAAAAGGGGAATCCTGCGTATATCGCTTTTCAGAATCCTTGCCACCATCCGATGGGCTATTAACACCTAAACCTAAGCCCGCATAGGTGTTGCGCGCAATCTGTTCCCCCGAATAGTCATCAAGTTGCTCAGGCTCTGGATCACCCTCTTCCAAATATTCTGAATCCCAGCTTGACCCCAAGCCGAGGCGTGATTTCAATTTATCCATTTTGACCATTTAACGGTCCTTCCTAATACTGCACATTCCCAAAATAGCAAGCTTTTAACTCATGCTGCAAACAAAGCAGTTCCAATACGCACCAACGTCGCACCCTCTTCAATCGCAGCTTCAAAGTCGCCCGTCATGCCCATGGACAACTCTGTTAGGTGCACACTAGAACCGTTACGATCGCTCGCCTGCAGTAAGGCACGTAAATCTGTAAAAATCCAGCGTATATCTTCAGCTGGCACAAAAGGCGCCATCGTCATGAGACCGTTTACTGCAACGTTGGCGAGCTCTGTGTTCGCCAGGTGGCAGAGTGCGTCCAATTCTGTAGGCTTGATGCCCTGTTTTGCCTCTTCTCCACTAATGTCAACCTGTATGAGCACTGCTTGCACAATGTCCAATAGTTTTGCACGTGCGTCAATGGCGCGCAGCAGACGCTCACTATCCACCGAGTGGATCAAGCTGGCAGCACCAACCACTTTGCGCACCTTGTTTCTTTGCAGGGGTCCTATGTAGTGAAAGTCAAGGTCAGGACAAGCTTCAACCTTGCGCAACAACTCATCAGCGCGGTTCTCTCCAAACAGCTGTTGCCCGCATTCGTGTTGTGCGCGTTGCACCATGTCTACATCAACCGATTTCGACACAGCAATCAATGCGACATCTTTTGGGCACCTGCCACTACGTGCAGCTGCTGCATCCATCCGCGTGCGAACAGCAGTGAAAGATTCAACTAATTTGCTCATTTATCGTCAGACCACGCTTTTAGCACTACTTTTGACACTGTTAGATTATTTTTTGTGGATCAAGCTCTGCCTCGGCAGCTTCGAGCAAATCACGCTCGCCAGTGAGAAAGTATGCAAGTCGCTCACCTGTGTCGACACAGTAGTCTGCAATGCGCTCAAGTGCACGTGCAGACATTACCATTTTTGACGCAGCCTCAATTTCATCTTCGTCAGTCAAGCGCCCCAGCTCGCGATAAAACTGCTTATTCAGTGAATCTACTGGTTCATCAAGTTCTGGCAGTTTTAGTGCAAGGTCAAGATCACGCTCTTCTAGCGCCTCACGTGTTGCATCCATAACACGATAGACCAAGTTTGCCTGTGCATGAATCAAGTCGATTAAGGGCTGGGGCACAGGCTTATTTGCACTGCGACGCGCAGACTTTGCGATAATTTGCGCATAGTCGGCAATGCGTGCCTGATACAGAGTAATAAAGGCCATTGACAGTAAAAAGCGCAAATCTTTTGCGACAGGACTTTGTGTCGCAATCAATTGTATGACGTTTTCTTCAATATTGAGGGTCATTTGATCAAAGTGATCGTCCCCCTCGATGATTTCTTGTGCGACGGCTTCATCCCCATTAATTAGAGCATTTACCGAACTTTTCGTAAGTCCCAAAAGCTCGCGCATAATAGCTACAACGTCGTCTTGAATGCCGTACATGTCCTGCCTAAATTGATCCCGCATCCTTCTCACTCCTTTTAGAAGTCTCTGGTGGTCACCTCGCCAATAAAATATCTAGAACGTTCCAGACGCTGTAAAATCAAGGCGGACTGCATGTTCTGCGAAATAAGCATGGCAGCTACGTGCTTCGCAGGCTGTGCAATCCAACACAGAGTCTGGATATCTGGTGCGCTTTAACCGAAACGACCCGTAATGTAATCCTCAGTCCGCTTATCAATCGGAGCAGTAAAGATGTCACTTGTTTTGCCCGATTCGACCAACACGGCAGGCTCACCAGCAACCTCTTGCAAGAAAAATGATGTATAGTCGCTTACGCGGGCTGCTTGTTGCATGTTGTGCGTAACGATTATAATTGTAACCTCATCTTTAATCTCTGCCATAAGATCTTCAATTTTTTGCACACTTGTAGGATCAATGGCACTACAAGGCTCATCCATCAATAAAACTTCTGGCTGCACTGCTAAAACACGTGCAATGCACAGACGCTGCTGTTGTCCACCACTAATGGCAAGACCATTTTTATCAAGGATATCCTTGACCTCTTTCCACAGATTAGCACGCTTTAACGAGTCTTCGACAATATCATCGAGATCTCTTTTCTTTTTGACTCCTTGTAAGCGTGGTCCATAGGCAACATTGTCATAGATTGACTGAGGGAAAGGATTTGGCTGCTGAAAAATCATTCCTACGCGACGACGCAAGTCCACAGGATCTACACCAGAGCCATAGATATCAGCACCTTTTAGTAGCATCTTTCCGCCCACTTGCGTATCAGGAATCAGATCGTTCATGCGATTCATGCAGCGTAAAAATGTTGACTTGCCACAACCAGAAGGGCCGATAAATGCGGTAACGGCAGATGGCATAACATCAAGCGAAATATTGGTCAGTGCATTAAAGTCACCGTACCAGAATTCAAGGTTGCGCACGTAATAGCTAGTTGTTAGCGGGTCAGTTTGGAGCACCGTAGAATATTTGGTTTCATGTGCAGACATTTCTTGTCCGTATCCTTTCCTTGCAGAGAGTTGCACCAGCGCAATCAGCAGCTACAACACCCTAACTTGCAACGCCATCAGTAGTTACGCACCTTCAATGCGCGAGTAGCGCTTTGAAATCCAGCGCGCACTCAGGTTAAGTATAAGTATTATCAGCAACAGCAGAAATGCCGTACCGTATGCAGAAGGCAAGTTGATGCCCTCAACTGCCATCAGGTATAGATGAACCGACATTGACCTACCTGAATCGGTAGGAACAATAGGTAAATTAATGGCAATGCCCATGGTAAGGAACACTACTGCAGTTTCACCAATCGCACGTGCAAGTGCCAAGATAAGTCCCGTAATAATGCGTGGTGTTGCAGTAGGTATCACTACACGACTCACTGTTTGCCATTTTGTCGCACCCATGCCATAGGAGCCCCAGCGAATATAGCGCGGCACCGCACGAATTGCTTCTTCTGTCGCACGCATAATAATGGGTAACATAAGCAGCGACAAACCTAGTGAGGCTGCAAGCATCGACAAGGGAATGCCCAGTGTTTCAACAAAGAAGGCAAGGCCAAAAAGACCCATTACAATGCTTGGCACGCTTGCAAGCGAGTCAGCTGCAAAGCGAATCGTCTTTACAATTTTGCCCTGCTTTGCATATTCAGCTAGATACACCGCAGCAAGTACCGCAATTGGAGTTGCAATTCCCATCGCAAGGCCTGTTGAGTACAGGGTCGCTATAATGGTTGGCCAAATACCGCCCTCTGCATTAACTCCTTCTGGCCAGGTAAAGATGAATCGTGGAAAATCCTGCAAAACGACACTCAGGCCATGATAGCTCACATAAATGAGGATAATGGCAAGCAGACCAATCGTAACCCCTGTCGCGCCCCACAGCACTCCCAGGGCAACACGATTATTGAAATGTGCACGACCCAAGCCACTGTCAGACTTTTTGTGCTCCTCTTTGAGTTCCTTTAAGACCTGCATACCTGTCTTGCGCTGCTCATTATTTGGATTCAAATTGGTTCCCATTATGCCACACCCCCCTTCTTTACCTTTTTTCTCTTTTTATGTTGATCGCGCGACACAAGTCGAACTGTCAAAACCAGGCTCATTGAAATCAAAGAAAGTATTGCTGCAAGTCCAAAGAGTGCCGTTCTATGCGTGCCAGACGAGTAACCCATCTCTAGCACGATTTGACTTGTCATGGTTGAGATCGGTGCAGAAATTCCTGCGAATATTTGCGGAGCATTACCCACAACCATAAGTACTGCCATCGTCTCGCCAATCGCACGTCCCATCCCCAATATTGCGGCATCAATTATTCCTATCTTTGCTGCAGGAATAACAACTTTCCAGATGGTCTGCCACTTGGTTGCACCCATGGCATACGATGCTTCCCTGATTCCCATAGGAATAGAATTCAGGGCATCTTCTGACAAGGTCGTAATCGTTGGCATAATCATGATTGATAGCACTATCCATGCCGTAAGTGGTCCAAAGCCCGCACCACCCACAAGAGCAGAAACCAGAGGCACTACTACGACAACGCCAAAGAAGCCAACAACTACCGAAGGAACACCTGCAAGTAGCTCTACCGCTGGTCTAATAATGCTGTTCGCGCGTGGCGTTGCCACTTCTGACATAAAGATAGCGGTAAGTACTGCAAGGGGCACACCAATCACAAGTGAGCCTCCTACAACAACCAAACTGCCCAACATGAAGGGAACCGCTCCAAAAGTACCCTCTGCAACTGACCACGTTGTGCCCGTGAGAAAATCCCACAGACCAATCTCGGTCACCAAGGGGAATGCTCGAAATGCCACAAAGGCAAAAATCAGAGCCACACCCAAAACCGCAAGGAACGCACAGATAAAGAATAGAGACGCCAGTGCTGCTTCCTTGATTTGAGTACTGCGTGAAACCAGTTGAAGCTTTGTTGCAGGTCGTACCTCGGGAGGCTTCTCTCTTTGTGCTGCCGTTTCTGCAAACTCCCTCATCGCAACGCTTGGTGTGTGCGTCAGTGTTTTTTTACTGGGATTTGCGTCTGTTCGCAGACCTTCTTTGCCCGCTTCCACGCTTTCTATGTTTTTGTCTTCACTCATCAATTATCTTCACCAAGCGCATGTCTGAATTCGGCAAGGTCTTGTTCAGTCACAGGCAAAAAGCCTGCATCAATTACTGCACCCAGCTGAACCTGTTCTGACAAGACAAATTCAATATATTCAAGTGGAGTACCTGTGGGAACTCCACTTGTCAAAAAGTGCAAGGCGCGAGAAACGGGATACGTGCCATCAATGATATTCTCATCAGTAGCTTCAACACCATTAAGTGATAGTGCCTTGACAATTGTGTTGACGTGTCTGGGCTCTACAAAGCCCACTGAGATGTAGCCAATGGCCTCTGGAGTGCGAGCAACCACCTCACGAACCTGCCCTGTTCCTGGCAAGACAACCGAATTGACCTCAAAAAGCTCATCTTCCATAACCGCAGAAGCAAAAGCACTACGCGTTCCCGAAGCTTCGTCACGATTAACAATTACGACGGGCAAATCTTCTCCGCCAACTTCACTCCAGTTTGTGATATTCCCCGCAAAAATGTCGCGCACCTGTTCAACGGTCAAATCGCTGACAGGATTTGAAGGATGCACAATCACGGCAATTCCGTCATAGGCTACGGGAATCTCAAGCAAATCCATTTCCAGTTCATCGCCTCGAAGATCACGTGATGCCATTCCTACATCAGCAGTACCTGAAAGACCAACAGCTTCAATGCCCGCAGATGTTCCCATGCCAGATACCAGCACATTGTATTCGGGATGTGCTTCCTGGAATTCTTGCGCAGCAACCTCTGCAATAGGCAACAACGTCGTTGATCCTGAAACTACAATCGTGCTTTCAAAGGCAGCGCCTCTACAGCCAGTTAGCAGACCAGACAGAATAAATGCCGCCATCAGTAAAAGAGTCGCAAGTACAGGCATAGCCAATTTGCAAGCCTGTCTGCATGGTGCAAAACGTTTAGGATGCCCGTCTTTATTCAGATGCTTTACGGTGCCATCACTGTTTGGCATATTGCGTGCTATCCTCTTCTAATCGCAGGTCGCAACTAGCCAGGCGCGCATCCTCACCATGTTTGGCATGGCGTTAGCGCCTGTCAGATGCTTAAAGCGGACTCAATAGCAACGAGGTTAATCCATCGTCACCATTGAGCCCAAATCTTAAAATCTGTAACACCGCTATAAATTGTAAGTACTATGTGAAAATTTTGCAATAAAATTGACAATCTTTTTAAAGTGCATCAGGTGCTCAAGGTCAAGGAGAAGTGAAGGATCCAGCTGTGCAGCGCAGTGCCCTTACGTAAGCAGTTGGATTCTTTGGTTCGACACAGAGATTGAGTGCCTGATGCGCTTTGACTTAAAGGAGAGCCTTAGTATCACGAGCTATCATAAGCTCCTCATTGGTCGGAACTACCAGCACCTTTACTCGTGAACCCGTAGCAGAAATCTTGAACTCGCCATCAAGTCCACCAGTAAAGACTTCTTTTCCTTCAAAGTTTCGCCATGGGTCTACCGCGATTCCCCAGTGCTCAAGTCCGCCCAGAGCAGATGCGCGCATCGCTGGACTATTCTCACCGACTCCTGCCGTCACAACAATAATGTCCAAACCACCCAGAGTCGCCATATACTGCCCAATGTAGCGCTTAATGCAATAGGCATACATGTCATTCGCAAGCTTTGCAAGGTCATTGCCATGTTCTTGCGCATCCAACACATCGCGCAAATCACTGCTCACGCCACTTACTCCTAAAAGACCTGACTGCTTGTTCATCAAGGTATCAACCTCATCAGGACTCAAGTCCTCTTGACGCATCAAGAAAGTCACAATCGCTGGATCAATGCTTCCTGTACGTGTTCCCATCATCAAGCCCTCAAGAGGCGTAAAGCCCATACTGGTATCAACTGACACACCATTTTTGATGGCTGCAATCGACGCACCATTGCCCAAATGACAGCTAATAATCTTAAGGTCGCGCAAAGGAATGCCTACTAAATCTGCGCTACGCTGCGCTACGTACCGGTGAGAATTTCCATGGAATCCGTAGCGACGAACTTTATATTTATCATATAGTTCACGTGGCAAAGGATAATGATGTGCCTCTGGCGGAATCGTCTGATGATAGGCTGTGTCAAAAGCAGCTACCTGCGCAATGTCTGGCATCAGCTCACGCGATGCACGAATACAGGCTACTGCTGCAGGATTATGCAGAGGAGCAAGTGGTGATACTTCATCGAGCTTTTTCAACACGCCCTCATCTATAGCAACAGATGCCGAGAAGTACTCTCCTCCATGTACCACGCGGTGTCCAACTGCGGCAATATCAGCCAAATCATCAATGACGCCACCATCTGCACTCAGCGCAGCAATGGCTGCACGCAGAGCGTGCTCATGGCCGTCCATGTGCGCAGATTCACGCCCCTTGCTGCCGCCAACATCAAAGGAATGGTCAGCCTCTCCCTCTGTTCCAATGCGCTCAACAAGACCTTTTGCCAGCACTTCTTCTGTTGTGCTGTCCATTAATTGATATTTGAGTGATGACGACCCCGCATTAAGTACAAGTATCTTCATGACAGGCCTCTCTAATTGTCGGCAGCCTGAACTGCGGTGATTGCAATTACTCCCACAATATCTTCTGCGCTGCATCCGCGCGACAAATCATTGACAGGCGCAGCTATTCCCTGAGTGATTGGTCCGTATGCCTCTGCTTTTGCTAAGCGCTCTGTCAGTTTATAAGCAATATTTCCACTGTTGAGGTCAGGGAATATTAAAACGTTTGCTTTACCCGCAACAGCACTGTCAGGAGCCTTTGACTCACCAATCGCACGGACAATAGCGGCATCTAGCTGCAATTCGCCATCCAGTGCAAGATCAGGAGCTTTCTCGCGCGCAAGTCGCGTAGCTTCAACAACCTTTTCAGTAAGCTCACTTTTTGCACTGCCATAAGTCGAATACGACAGCATCGCAACCTGTGCCTGCTGTCCCACCAAAGCCTCAAAGGACGCTGCAGAAGCAATAGCGATTTCAGACAGCGCATCTGCGTCAGGATTCTCAACCAGTCCACAGTCGGCATACAAAAAGACGCCATCTGCACCATACTCACAATCTGGCACATCCATGATGAAGTAGCTCGACACCAGCTTTGTGCCTGGTGCTGTTTTAAGTATCTGCAATGCAGCACGCAATACTGCACTCGTAGCATTGACCGCTCCTGCTACTGCACCATCAGCATAGCCCTTTTTTACCATCATCGTCCCAAAATAAAGAGGATCTGCGATGAGTTCATCTGCCTGTTCGTGTGTCATGCCCTTTGCCTGACGCAGCTGATACAGGCTCTCTGCAAGGTCGTCTTTAAAGTCTGCATTCGCAGGGTTAATAACATTAATGCCACTACAATCAAGATTAGTGGGTACCTCTGCTGGACTTGCAAGCACCGTGATGCGAGCAATTTTTGCGTCAAGTGCCTGCCTGGCAGCCTCCCAGGTGCGAGCATCTGATCCTTCAGGTAAGACTATGTGCTTATCGGCAGCACGCGCACGTTCAATGGTTTTTGTCAGAAACGAACTCATGTCTAATCTCCTAACACTCACTGATTTTTGTATCCATTATTCTACAGGAACGGCTGTAGAAACTACACCATTCCCTCACCGAAAGGCTTGCCACCCATCAGGTGGACGTGCAGATGAAATACCGTCTGTCCTGCACCTGCGCCATTATTTTGTATGATGCGATACCCGCTTTGATCAACACCTTTGACTTTTGCAACCTTGCTTATTGCGGCAAAGACATTGCCCAATAGTTCTGGATCAGGATTATCTTCAAGATTTTCTACATGCACGCGTGGCACTATGAGGGTATGTACTGGAGCCTGTGGACTAATATCGTCAAATGCAACCACATAGTCATCCTCATAGACAAAATCAGTGCCGAAGTCTCCTGCAATAATCCTGCAAAAAATACAGTCATCCATCACTTCAAATCCATCGTTATTCTTGCTCATGAATCTCTCCCATCATCAGCTGGACTTTCTGCTCTGCATCTATCAATTTGCCCTGTAGTGCACGAATCAGTTCGACACCCTCACCATAGCGCTTCAGGCTATCCTCAAGCTCAAGCTGTCCGCCTTCGAGTTGCGCAACAATCGCTTCAAGCTGCGATAATTGCTCATTGAAAGTAGCAGCATTGTCTGCATCTGCTACATCTATGCTTACTTCAGCATCCACACCATCTGTCATGGCAGGTGCAGCAACATTTTCATCAAATAATTGGTTCATTGGCTATCCCTTTCACTTCACAATCAAGCTGGCCATCATGCAGTTCAACTTTTACTGCCTGTCCAACTTGCACACAGCTTACAGAATCAATAACCTTTCTACGAACAGTACTCTCATCTTGAGTGCTGTCACCAGATTCAAACACCATAGCATAGCCACGCCCCAACACCTTCAGAGGAGAGAGAGCGTCCAGCGTCCCCGTCGCACGTTCAAGCTGCGTGCGCTCACGTGCAGTCAAGTGAGGACCTACGTGCAGCAAGCGTTCCTGCGCACGCACAATTCGCTGTCTTTCTGTCCCAAAGCCCGCAGCTAACACCGTTGTCATGCGCTGAACGATAGAATCGAGCAGCATAGCTCGAACTTGCAGCAGCTCTTCTGGTCCTGCAAACACGGGACGACTTGCAAGTGCATCCAGGTGCCTGCGAGAACTGCGGATTTTCTCATTCAGTACAGTCTGCATTCTCACAGCACTACTATCAAGCAATTGCTGCAAGTCTGCTATGCTGGGACTACTTGCTGCCTCTGCCGCTGCCGTTGGCGTGGCTGCATGCATATCTGCAACATGGTCTGCCAGACTAATATCTGGCTGGTGTCCGATGCCCGAAATCAGTGGTGTTTGCACATCTACAATTGCACGTACTACCGCTTCGTCAGAAAAAGGTAACAAGTCTTCAAATGATCCACCACCACGTGCCAAAATGATTAAGTCAGCATCAGACTGGTCAGCAGCTGTAATGCCTGCACAAATCTGTGACACCGCATCTGTTCCTTCGACACGTACTCCATAGAGTAACACCTGTGCTACAGGCCAGCGACGACCCAGAGCTTTTGTGATGTCGTGAATCACCGCTCCTGCAGGTGAGGTCACAACTGCAATCTTTTGAGGAAAGACAGGAATAGTGCGCTTGTGCTGCTCATCAAACAATCCTTCTGCACGCAAACGTGCTTCACGCTGAGCAAGCTCAATGCGCAGCTGTCCTTCGCCTGCAATATGCAATTTTGACACATGGAAATTCATCTCACCGCGCTTAGGAAAAACACTGAATTTCCCAACGACCTCTATTTCTTGGCCATCTTGCAAGTCAACGTCTGCTGCATCATACACATTTTTCCAGATAATGCACTTAAGGGTCGCATCACCATCTTTCAGGCTAAAATATTTCGTAGGATATTTAGCGCCTGTAAATCCCGAAACCTCTCCAATAACACGCAAGCGTAAGGTCTCAAGACTTAGCTTTGCAATCTCAACAGCCTCGCTTACCGTAATGGCAGTCTCAGTCTTAGTCTGTTGTGACGCCATCAGCAACTTCTTCAATCGCAAGCACACCGCTGTCCAGTCGCAAGGCAATCTGACCCGCTAACAATCGCTCGAGTTCAACACCTATCAGTTCTTTGCGCCATCCCTGCATTACCGCACAGTCATTGCTGCGCCTGCTTACATAGTCTTCAAGCTGCGCACGCGAGGCAAGAACAGATTGCGACAGCAAGTTCTGTTCTGCGCGTACACGCACAATCGCTGCCATCAGCTCTAAAGCAGCACTGTCATTAGCATTTAACTTAGGGCGCTGTGACAAGCAAGGCCATTCGCCTTCTGGACAGGCTCTACCAGCTTTAACCGCTACAAGTAAGCTGCCAAGCTCGCGCTTTAGGTTCGGTCCAACACCACGCAACTTTGCAAGTTTCTCTTCACTTGTCGGCGCACGCCTTGCAATGTCTAGGACTGCCTCATCAGAAAGTAGCCAGCGCTTTGGAATATTCTTGCGCATGGCACAAGTCTCACGCCAGGCAGCAACCTCACGTGCAACCGCAAGCTGTGTGGGCTTAAGTGACGATACGCGCTTTAGGCGCAGGTATACAGCCCTGACATCAGTCGTCAATGCATCTTCACTGCAGCGCTTGCTAAACTCTGCATCCAGCCACGAATCTCTGCCCAATTCTCGCAGCTTGTTCACAAGCAGAGGATATAGTTGCAACAACCAAATAACGTCATCAGCTGCATAACGCAATTGACTTGCATCAAGTGGCCTGCGCGACCAGTCAGTGAACCGATCTGCTTTGTCCAAGTCTTTCCCCAGTAAGCGTTTTACCAGTACTCCATAGCCAACCTGTTCTGGCATGCCAATCAGCGCAGCAGCGTCTTGCGTGTCGAAATAGGGGCTAGGCGCAACTCCACACGCATCAAACAGTATTTGTAAGTCCTGTGCTCCCGAATGAAATACCTTCACAATGGATTGCTTTGACCAGATTCGTGCAAGTGGTCGCAAATCAAGCTTATGCTGCAAGGGATCAATCAGGAAAACTTCATCCTTGCACGCAATCTGCAGCAAGCAAAGTTTGGGGAAATAAGTCTTTTCACGCATAAACTCAGTATCAACAGCCAGAACATCAGCTGTTAAAAGTTGCTCAATAGCATGATCAAGCTGCTTTGATGTCGTAATCAGAATAGGAGAATTCATACAAGCATTATAGTCCATAACGCAACTTAACAGTTAGCAGAGCACGTCCATCACTGTCTACAATATGCTACAATGGACGCACATAAAGAGGCAGCCTGCTGTTTTGGTCGCAGACGGTTGCCCTGTTTTGGTTTACCGTCGCGGCACTTAGCTGCGACGGTTTTGCTGTCTACGGATCAGAATGATCTTTGCCAGCTTGATGGCTTCTCGCACCACCGTTAGCACAAGTGCTATTACGATTAATGCTTCTACCATAATCTCACCTCACTTCTGGGGCAAGATTAACCGCCTGCAGCAGCAGACTGCCAGAAAATCATCATAGCAAACGACCCTTAAAGTCGGATTAACTTTCGATTAAAGAAAGCTTAAATCTGACGGAATGCATCCAGCAATGCAACAAAGTCTTTTGGCGCAAGGGTTTCTGCACGTGCTATTGAATCAATTTCTGTCTTTTCAAGAGCAAAATGGGCTACTTCTATATCTATGTCTGCCGCACGCAGATTGTTCAAGATTGTCTTTCTGCGATTAGCAAAGCAAATATCTATCAGCGCAGCAACTTCCCTATAGTGCGCAATATCCCTTACAAGATTTTCAGTAACCTTGTGACGCGTCAATGTAATCACCGTAGAATCTACGCGAGGGGGTGGCAAGAAACTGTTCCTGGATACGGGAAAACTGCCTGTAGGCTGCGCAAGCAATTGTAGCTTTGCACTGTAAGCGCCATATGCCTTACTGCCAGGATGTGCTGCCATACGCTGGGCAACTTCACGCTGCACCATTACCGTCGCCTGCTGCACAGAGGGCAGATACTCAAAGCAATCTAATACATTCGTTGCTGCCACCTGATAGGGCAAATTTGCAACAAGTTTTGTGGGCAAAAATGGAAGCATTATGCTTGGAATGTTCAGTGCATCTTCATTGATAATCGTCAGCTTTGAATCACTCCCTGCAGTGTGTTCCAGCACCTCAACCAACTGCGAGTCATACTCAAGGGCAAGAACCTGTTCTGCCTGCTTCAGCAATGCAAGGGTCAAAACGCCAATGCCTGGACCAATTTCAAGTACCTGATCATCCTTATTCAGATCTGCTGCATCAAGGATACGTCCTATAACATTGTCATCGACTAAAAAATGCTGTCCTAGACGCTTCTTTGTGTACAGGTCAAATGTCTGCAATACTTTTATGG
The DNA here is from genome assembly GCA_009785795.1 of Coriobacteriia bacterium. GTDB lineage: Bacteria > Actinomycetota > Coriobacteriia > WRKU01 > WQUG01 > WQVN01. The sequence goes on along the minus strand of WQVN01000005.1, from coordinate 10,634 downwards.
TTGCGGTTGGTGTTGCAAGGGGCGAGTTTGTGACCGCAGAACTTTCCTGTTGTGCAATATTGTCTGTGGCAAGCTGAATTGCATCTGCAAGCTTTGTGGCAAGCTCAGGCTTACGAATGTCACCAGGCTTTTCTGGACCAACCAATGCATAGTGCTCTGTTAGGGCAAATCCTGCAGTATTCGAAGCATAGCGCAAAGGCAGCAACGCAGCTGCCTCTCTCTGCTCTGTTCCAAAGGGATCATCTTTTGCGCTGATGTAATATGCAAGCGCAGGACGCGTGCAATCACTGCGGATTCCCTTGTCCTCTCCTGCAAGTACATTGCGCGCCCAAAGCAGCTGAAACCTGTCAATGATTACCTTGAGCTGTGCAGGTACCGTTCCAAAATACAGAGGGCATAGCCAGATTAAGGCGTCAGCAGCATCAAGTGCAGCAGCTAAGGTCTCCATGTCGTCTGTGTGGACACACTCCCCCGCCTTAATACATCGCTCACAGCCCATGCAAAACCTAAAGTCATGTGTTACAGGCGAGAATATTTGAACGCTTGTTACTCCAGCACTCATGAGGTCCTTTTTGAGCCGTTCAGCAAACATTGCAGAGTTGCCCATCTTTCTGGGCGAACCGTTAACAATGACGACGTTTTTACGTGTTGCGGTCATCTACTATCCTTAAATCTGTGGCAGGCGGAAGATGCTTGCAGCAGTATTACTGGTCTGCTGCGCTAGTTCAAAAAGTGGCATATTGCGTAGGTCGGCAATCTCTTGAGCCACCCACAAACAGTGAGCTGGTTCACATTTTTGCCCCCTAAATGGAGTCGGTGCCATGAAGGGACAGTCGGTTTCTATCAGGATGCGATCTGCGGGAGCTGCCTGTGCGGCCGCCTTGACCTCATGCGCACTTTTGAAGGTCACAGGACCGCCAAATCCCAGTACGCAACCCAAATCAAGAAACGGCTCTGCTATTTTCAAGTCACGGTTGTAACAGTGCAGAACTGCACCACGTGCTGGAACACCAAGCTCTGTTAAGATGTGCAGTCCATCGTCATGAGCATCGCGCAGATGGACAATGACGGGCAGGTCTAGTTCGTGAGCCAATTCGAGCTTTCGTCTGAATACTGCACGCTGAACATCGCGCGGACTATGGTCGTAGTAGTAATCCAGACCAGCTTCTCCCAGCGCAACAGTGCGTGAATCCTCAGCAAGTCTGCGTAAATGCTTTTCTGCTGCTGCATCAAAATGACGTGAATTGTGCGGATGGATACCTGCAATGATATAGGTATCGGGAACAGTAGCCTGTTGAGCATCTGGTGAAGCATCAAGTAGCATTTGCGCACCCTCGCGCCAGACTTCAAGCATTCCATAGGTAGTTTCAGCGCGTACACTGATGTCGGCAATCGTCAGTACCGTAGTCAAGCCAGCGAAACCTGCACGGGCCAAGGCAAGTGCAGGATCTTCCAGCATGTCAAGATGTGCATGTGTTTCAATCAGCGATGCTCCCTGTAAATCAGGCAGCGGTACCTGCACAGGCAGCTTTTTCTTCCCTTTATATGTTATAAATTCAAAACTGTTCATACGTTTTCTTTTTTTGCGCTCCCGTCAAACCACAGAGTGCTCCAGATGGTCAGAATTAAGGAGGCTTGCAAAAATCAACATGCTAAGCGTAGTAACTACGCGTAGTAACTACGTGTGCATTTGGATTTTTCAACCCGACGCAAAGTCTGGACATCTGGTGTGCTCTAAACATCGAGGCGTTGAAATAGAGGGTCACCCTTGGTCACTTTATTTCCTGCAGGCAACTGCCCCCACTGAGCCTCACGCTGCAAATCAACCACTGTCGTTGCAGGGCTTAACTCTAAGCGCGACATTACCTCATCAGCGGTTGCTGGCATAGTGGGCGCAGTAAACAAAGCAATAGTGCGTACTGCTTCAAGTGCACTGTACAATACATTTGCAAGTCGTGCCGCTGCCTCCAGGTCACTGTCTGCGTTTTTCGCAAGTCCCCAGGGAGCACTGTCCTCTAGATAGCGATTTGCAGCACGCACCAATTCCCATATCTCTTTAAGTGCGCCACTGTAGTCAAAGCGATTGTACGCGTCTTCTACTTGCTCAAACAAGCCATCAGCGATGTCTCGCAACACAGCACCTTCAGCACCTTCTGTAAGCGGATCACCCACATATGCTGGAACTACTTCATCACAATATTTGCCCACCATCGAGAACAGGCGGCTGACCAGATTCCCCCAGTCATTTGCCAAATCTCCATTAAAACGCTGCACCATGGCTTCATCGCTAATTGATCCATCAGACCCAAAGACTACGTCACGCAGGAAATAGTAGCGGTAACCATCAACACCTAGACGCTCAACCAGCTCGCGTGGCGTTTTTGCATTACCCTTTGACTTGCTCATTTTTTCGCCTTTTGTCAGCAAAAAACCATGAGCAAACACCTGTTGCGGCAAAGGCAAGCCTGCAGCATACAACATAGCAGGCCAAATAATACAGTGAAAGCGTGTAATGTCTTTGCCTACATAATGCACCTGTGCAGGCCAGCGATAGGCAAATTCCGCTGCACTTGCCTCATCATCTGCTCCAAAGCCAATACCTGTCAAATAGTTAATCAAGGCATCAAACCACACGTACATGGTCTGCGCATCATCAGTACCCTCTGTCCAGGGCAGTGGAATCCCCCACTTGACGTTCGCACGTGAAATAGACAGGTCGTGCAACCCACTACGAATAAACGACAGTATTTCGTTGCGACGTGTTTCAGGCTGCAATGCCTGTGGATTATCTGCATACCACTGCAATAAAAAATCAGCATAATTCGACAGACGGAAAAACCAATTCTTCTCACGCACAAACTGTAGTGACCTGCTACAGTCGGGACAATTGGGAACAGCATCTTCTTTGCCATCGCCAACATCTTCCATGTCCAGATCGCCTGGCGCCCAGTAAGCTTCATCAGGCACACAGTACCAGCCCTCATAGCTTCCAGAATAAATGTCCCCACTATCATACAGGCGACGTGCGAATTCTTGCACAGCACGCCTATGCTCATCACTTGTCGTGCGCATAAAGATATCATAGCTGATGCCAAGCATCTCCCACGTCTCTTTGAACGCAGGAGCAAGCTTATCCACCCATTCTTGCGGCGTATACCCTGCAGCAGTGGCAGCTTGTTCGATTTTCTGGCCATGCTCATCCAAGCCCGTCAAAAACACTACATCATGTCCGCTCATGCGTCTGTAGCGAGCCATCACGTCAGCAGCAATGGTTGTATACGCTGTTCCCAAGTGCGGAACGTCGTTGACATAATAAATTGGCGTCGTCAGATAATAGGAACTTCGGTTAGGGATCATGTCGCTGCTCTCCAGATAATCTAAGGTACGTTTTTGCAAGCTACTATTGTATAATACCGCTACGCACAGCAAGGTCAATTTAATCCATTGAATGTAAGTAGAAAGTGAGTCTTCATGTCAAAACCAGCAGTAATTGTCATCGATATGCTAAACGACTTTGTAACAGGCAGTCTGGCGAACCCACGCGCAAGCAATATCATCGCACCCATACAGGGTCTGGTAGCGGCTGCTCGCACTGCAAAAATTCCTGTGATATTTAGCAATGATGCACATTTGCCAAATATTGACCATGAACTGGATTTGTGGGGAGACCATGCCATGGCAGGAACTACAGGGGCAGAGTTTATACCAGAACTCTCACCGCAAGCTGGCGATCACATTCTGCCAAAGCGTCGCTACAGCGCATTCTTTGAAACAGGACTTCACAGCTTGTTGCGTGACCTACAGATCGATACCTTGATCATCTGCGGAATGCTAACTAACATTTGCATACAGCACACCGCAGCAGATGCATACATGTGGGGCTTCAAGGTGGTAATCCCTACAGACGGCGTAGAAGCTTTGGATGCAGATACCCAGCAAACAGCCCTTGACTACATGCAAGCAATGTATGCGGCAAAAATTGATGAGTCCTGTGCCGATTTAAGCAAAGACTGGCAATAGGCAGGACACGCATACCATGCGATAGGGCAGGAACTATACCTGCCCTATTTTTGTCACTTCGCACGCAAATGCAAGATATTCAAAAGGTGTAGCTTATCTCTGCGTGGCAGTGATTATGTCCTGTAGAGCTATTGTGGGATTTTCAGCCTTGAAAAAAGCATTTCCTGCAACAAATATCTGAGCCCCCTTTGCTGCACACTGTGCCGCAGTTTCTGCATTAATGCCACCGTCTACCTGCACAAGAGGATTGCAATTTGCACGCATGCAGAGATCCTGCAACTGTTCAAGTCGCTCAATCGTTTCTGGAATAAAAGACTGACCTGAAAACCCAGGGAACACCGACATAATTAGCACCATATCAAGGTGTGGTAAAAAATCAGCAAGAGTTGACACTGGAGCATCGGGCTTGATTGCCAGCCCAAAATGCTTGCCCTGTGCGCGAACTTTTTGTGACATGGCTACAACGTCGCGAGCAGATTCCAGGTGCACGGTAATATAGTCACATCCCACATCAAGATACCAATCGATAGTGTCGTCTGGATTGTCGATCATAAGATGGACATCAAAAACAAGATTTGTCTTACTGCGCAAGGCTGCAATCACAGGTGGTCCAAAAGTCAAGTTAGGCACAAAATGTCCATCCATGACATCAAGATGAATCCAAGGAGTACCAGCATCTTCAACAGTACGTAGCGCTTCTCGCAAATCGGTAAAGTCAGCAGAGAGCAGTGAAGGAGATACGATTGTCTGAATAACATGTGACACTGACATGAGTTCTGCTCCTTATTCTTGTTCTGACTTTAGGGGGCGGCTCATTAACATGCTCACGCCTAGCTCAGCACTATAATCTTCGTATAGTATCTGATAAATCAGCTGTGTAATAGGAACATCAATTCCTTCTGTCTGCGCAAGTTCATAGATGCTTGCACAGGCCATTGCTCCCTCAACAACCATTTTTGTACGCTGTTGATATCCCTCTAATGTGCCTCCACGAGCAAGCTCTTCGCCCAGTGATCTGTTTCGTGAATGCTTTGAAGTACAGGTTACAATCAAGTCACCCATCCCTGCAAGTCCCTGAAAGGTTTCAGATTGTGCTCCACGCGCTTTACCCAAACGAGCCATCTCTGCAAGACCACGCGTCATTAGGGACGCCTTTGCATTGTCGCCAAGCCTTAAGCCATCGCACAGACCACAAGCGATGGCAACAACATTCTTGCCTGCACCGCACAACTCAACACCTGTAATATCGGTATTGGTATACACGCGAAAGAATGGTGTCGAAAATAACTGCTGGAAGTAGTCTGCAGTTTGCTGCGAATGAGCAGCAACGACCGTAGCAGAAGGAACGGCACGGCTGACTTCTTCTGCATGATTTGGACCCGAAAGCGCAGCAATACGATCAGGATTGCCCAGCACCTCTTCAAGTATTTCTGTCATCAGAAGTGAAGTGCCAGATTCCAATCCTTTGCTGAGGATTATTACTGGCGTGTCAATAGAAAGTGTTTCTGCTACCTTTTCAGCAGTGGCACGCACACCAATACTGGGCGTAACCATGACGACTGCTTCTGCGTCTTCAAGTGCGATTGCCATATCAGAGCTCGCACTAATGCGATCACTGAACTGCACTTTTGGCAAATATATGGGGTTTCTGCCAGAAGCATTAATCGCATCTGCGATTTCAGACTCGAAAGCCCACATTTGCACATTGTGCCCTTTGCCATCAAGTAACCAAGCAACTGCCGTTCCCCATGATCCTGCACCTATGACGCCTATTTTTGCCATAATCTTTGCTCGCTTCCTAAATCACTTAGTTAGCCTTAACTCGCACTGCACGCACAGTATGTCTATCTGCTATGCACTGCCATTGTCAGCCTCATCTTTGCGAAGCCCCTCGCCGCGATTTTTCCATGCAAAACGCCGTTCTGTGCCTGCCCGCAAGCGCTGAATGTTACCCTTATGCAACCAGGGAACAATTACGGCAATCAGCACACCAAAAAGTATAAAGGGCAGATTGCCATAAAAGATTGCCATCCAGATTGGAAAGGTGAAGGCAACGGCAAGCGTACCTACAGACACATAGCGTGTTATAGCAATGGTTGAAACAAAAATCACAAAGGATATCCAAAACACAATGGGAACCAGAGCAAACATGACACCCGCAGAACTTGCTGCCCCCTTGCCACCACGAAACTTAATATAGGGCGATGCTGTGTGCCCCACGATGACTGCAAGCGCACATCCTGCAAGCAGCCAATTGCCTGCTGCAGCACCCATTCCTGAACCATCAACGATGAAGCGAGCCGCGTATATTGCAACAGCACCTTTTGTCATGTCCAGTAGTAGCGTTGCGATGCCCGCTGGTGCTCCTAACACACGAAACGTATTGGCAGCTCCTAAATTTCCCGAGCCTTTTTGAAACAGGTTAATTCTAAAAAAGACCTTCCCTATGATGAATGAAAAGGGAATTGCGCCAAACAAATAGGCAAAAACCAGTACAATGACTGCCTGTACAGCGTACGGCAAGTCAAATAATGGCTGTGCGATTGAATCCATGCGTAGATATTCCTCCTGATATCAATCTAAACTTTGCTGCGGAATTTCATCCGCACTGGTGTACCTGTTAAATCAAAATGTTCACGCAAGCGATTCTCTAGGTAGCGCTGATAGCTGTCATCAACTAGTCTAGGGAAATTGCAAAAGAAAGTAAAACCTGGTGGCTCGTACTGCGTCTGTGCCACATACTTAATACTTAGCTTTTGAGGACCTCTGCTTACTGTATGACCAAACTGACGTAGCTCAGTAAGGAATCGATTCAAGCTTGACGTGCTGAGCTGCGTGCGATAATTGCCAAAGACTTGCAGCACCGTATCAAGCACGCGATCAAATCCACGCCCACTAAGCGCACTTACGCGAATTACGGGTGCCCATGAAATAAAGCCTAACCGATCCTCAATGCGATCCATAAGTAGCTGACGCGTACGTTCAGCTTCAACGGCATGATCAGCACTTTCCTGCTTCATCAGATCCCATTTGTTTAACAGAACAACAATGGCACGTCCTCTATCGGTAGCATAGGATGCAATTCGCTGATCTTGGTCAGTGAGACCAATTTCTGCATCGATGACCAACAAGGTGACATCAGCACGGTCAATGGCTCGCATTGCACGCACAAAGCCATAATATTCAACATCTGTATCAATCAGCGCTTTTCTGCGCAGACCTGCCGTATCAACCAGTGTGATTTCCCTGCCCTCATAGCTAAAGCTCGTATCAATAGCATCACGCGTCGTACCCGCAACTTCAGACACGATAGAACGTTCCATATTTGACAGTCTATTGGTAATCGAAGACTTGCCCGCATTGGGTCTGCCAATAATTGCTATTCTGACAGGGTCGTTATCCCCATATACAGGCCGCCTGCTTGAACGTTTCTCATCTGCAAAATCATCATCGTCAGCATCAATATCTAAATAAGCATCTGCTTCCAACACTACATCTGAGCGGACACCTGCATTTGTGGTGTCAGGCAGTACCGCGATAATTTCATCAAAAAGATCACCTGTGCCCGTACCATGTGTTGCAGAAACGGGAAAGGGTGTCCCCAGCCCCAGATTCCAGAACTCATAGGTTTCTTGCTCTGAAACAGGATTGTCTACCTTATTAACGGCGAGAAAAATAGGTTTTTTAGTGCGCTTGAGCAACTTTGCAAGCTCCTCATCGTCAGCGGTCATTCCCGTCTGTCCGTCAACCAGAAAAACAATCGCATCTGCCTGACTAGTCGCAATCTCTGCCTGAGCGCGGATACTTGACTGAAAAACATCATCACGTGCAAGCTCAATACCACCAGTATCAACAAGGATAAAGCTACGCCCTGCCCAATCAGCTTCATGATAACTGCGATCGCGCGTAACACCGCGTTCGCCATGCACAATGGCATCCATACGCCCACTGATACGATTCACAAAACTCGACTTGCCAACATTAGGTCTGCCAACAATGGCAACTATAGGGAGTACATTTTCAGGCATGTGAGGTATGCTCCTTTATGGATTCTATTAGTCCAGCAATGCCAATACGATAAATATCCAGTTGTACACTGGCTGCATCCTTCAGCTGCTGCACATTGCAATCATCTAGAGTACGTCCATTATCATTGAAGATACAGTCAGGCACCAGATAGCAGTGGCTGGTGGCTGCGTCTTGATTTTCAGCCTGTAGATGCTCGCTATCAAATTGCACAGCACGCAAAATGTCGTCAGCGGTCAACAATCCTGTCACGCTAACATTCCCCCCAAAATAACGATTGCGCACGGGCAGCAAACGTAGTTTCCCACCAGCATGCACGGCAGACAAGACACCCAGCCATGTTTGCGCAAGCAGTTCCCCACACACAATGGTAATTGACTCATTATTGGGCAGTGCTGCAATGGTCGACGCGAGATCCTCAAAATGCTCACGCACATCTGCAATAAAATTCAAGACCATGCCGATGCCATTTTCTAGTTGTGGAAATCCATCGTAAAATTCTGGCAGTGGAAAGGGTGCATGTGCATGAATATAAAACTCATCAGCGAGGTATACCCAAGTCAGATCGCGCTGTTCGTATTGCTCAAATTGATGTCGCTGAACCTGCTCAATTACAGACTTTGACCATTCTTCTCTATCTTCATCTGGCAGGCTTGCAGAATTGAGCATATCCTTCAGGCGTACAGGTGCATAATCCGTAAAAGCAACAGGTACTATGCCAACACTTAGGACGTGTGACAGTCGCTTTGGGTCTTGTAGATACTGCAGAGTTTCTTCAAGAACTGTACCATCATTAATTCCTGGCAATAGAACGATTTGGATATGAAAATTAATACCTGCAGCTATCAAGTCATCAAGATTCTTCAATCCAGCCGCCTGATTTTTGCCAATTAGCTTTTCGCGCACTTCTTCATTTGCCGCATGAAAAGACACGCGCAAAGGAGAAACATTTTGATCTACAATGCGCTGCTTATCTGCATCGCTCAAGTTGGTTAGCGTAATAAAATTTCCCTGTAAAAATGACAGACGATAGTCGTCATCGCGCATGCGCAAACTGCCACGAGCAGTGTCAGGCAATTGCTGCATGAAGCAAAAAACGCAATCATTGGCACAATTGTGAATACCATCCCAGATAATGTCAGGAAACTCAATGCCCCAACCGCCCCGGCTGCTTTCGTCGCCCGCAGATTCAACAACTTCACGCTGCAGGTTAACTATCCTGGACTTGCCGTCTATACCTACTATCTCAAGCTCAATCTCGCTGCCATCGCTTTCCCACAGCCAATCAATATAGTCAGATGCGGGTAATCCATTTATAGACTGGACGTGCTCGCCCGCCTTGATTCCTGCTGCGTCTGCCGCAGAGCTTGGCACTACTGTCTGTATTTTTGCTCCTGCTTTTGTGCGAGATACATCAGACATGATTACCACTCATCTGCCTTCAAGCCAGCCGCCCCCAGATCAGTAGTAGCATCTTTACCTGAGTCATTTACACGATTCTTTATGTGCTTTGCATCTGCTGCGTCTGCGTCGCGATAAGTCTCAATTCCAATGGCACGAATACGCGCTACAACGCTTTGCAGCTGGTCCTCAGGCGTAGAGGCGCCCGCAGTAATACCCACCTTTTCCGCGCCGTCAAACCAGGACTTTTCTAATTCTGCACTGGTCTCAATGTGATAGCTGTGCGGGCATGCTTCCTTACTGATTTCGTAAAGACGTCTGGTATTGCCACTGTTATGTCCGCCAACAACCACCACCACGTCAACCTGACGTGACAGTTCTTCTGCAGCTTGCTGTCTGCGTGAGGTTGCACTACAAATAGTGTTGACAACACGCAGTTCGACAACCTGATCACGTAGTGCATCCACTACCTCTGCCAGCGCTTCTGCTGTTTGCGTCGTTTGGATTACCACGCCTACGCGCTGATCGCGTAACTCTGCAATAGGCGGTAAGTCCGCAGAGCCTGTTACAACATGCGAGTTTTCGCCTGCGCGCGCACTAATGCCAAATACTTCTGGGTGGTCAGGCTCACCCACAATAAGTACCGTAAAGCCATCAACTGCCAGCTTTTCTGCAGCTTCCTGCACCCGTGCAACGTGAGGACAGGTCGCATCAACAACATTTGCACCGCGTGCTTCAGCTTCCTCTATCACGCTAGGAGCAACCCCGTGACTGCGGATAATCAAGGTATTTTTTGCATCATTTGATGCTAGAGGCAGATCATCCAGACTTGCTACAACATCCACGCCAATCAAGCGCAAGGTGTCAACTGCCTGGGGATTGTGAATCAGCTCTCCTAAACTTGCCACAGGCGCACCACGGGCTTCACGTGCAGCCTCACGCGCCAGTTTTAGGGCACGTTCCACTCCATAACAAGTACCTGCTGGTCTTGCAACATGTATCTCCATTAGTTTCCTGCACTTTCTGCAGTGTTGCCCTTACCGTCTTTTTCAGTTCGAGCAGCATTTTGCGCCTGTGCAGCTTCTAAAGTATTTGCAATACCTGCCATAATAAGATCTGTCAAGCGAGCGATTCGCTCTTTCTTTGTATAGTCTGTTTTTGGCAGAACTACATCAGGGTCAATTGCT